>NZ_JBQCUX010000007.1:0-131050 GCF_051962875.1 Neisseria sp. P0007.S010
AAGAAGGTGCTCATGGAAAATCCCCTAAATGTCTTGGTGGGAATTTAGGGGATTTTGGGGAATTTTGCAAAGGTCTCCTATTGCCTTGATGCACGGTTGCTTAGGTTAAAACTTCATCTCCAAAGTCAGGGTGTAATTTCGTCCCGGTGCGGCGTAGCGGTTATACCTGCCAACATTATTGTGCCTATTGACCGCTCCTTCGGCAGTCTGCCTTACAGACTCCCAAGTGGTATACCGGTAGTTGAAGAGGTTATACACGCCTGCGCGCAGGGTCAGGTGTTTCTTGATATTGTAATATCCGGAAACATCCGTAACATGCCAAGGCCGCGTCCGCCGTGATGCTGCTTTTTTAGCATTGGCATTACCGTTCAACAGCGCCTGGCTGCCTAGCAGTTCGTCAACAGATTTTGCCTTGGAATAAGTAAACATCGTATTGATGCCCCATATTCCGTCAGGATGGTCGTAACCCAAACCCAATACATATCGTGAAGGTTGGACGGCATCAAAGAGATATGAAGTTACAAACGTCCTGTCGGCGCGTATATCGGCATCTTTGACCTTGATACGGTTATAGGCAAGCGTGGAATACAACCCGTCCGGCAACCCGCCCCATACACCGTGCCAATCGATTTTACCCAAAATATTGATACCGGCTATCCGTGCATTTTGAGCATTTCGATATCCGGGGTCGCCAGAAGCCGAAGTTTGCCCGTTTTGAGTTCGGGTTTCATAACCGAATGCAATCAGGTCGCGATAAGCATTGTTGAAATAGCTGGCTTCCAAATTGCCGAAGTCCCCTTTAAATACAATACCTGTCTCTCTATTAAAGGATTTTTCCGGTTTCAGATCCAACGTTTTCAAAGACTCCCCGGCTCTCCAGCCGTACATTTCGGCAAACGACGGTAGACGGAAGCCCGTAGAAGCGCGATAAGTCAAATCCATCCAGGTGAAAGGCTTGAGGACTACGCCTGCGTTCCAAGAAAGGTTGCGGTGAGTGCCGGTAGAGACACTCTTATCTTCCGAATGCGTACTGCGATAATCGTAACGTATGCCTGCTCCGACATCCGCCCACCTGCCCAAACGAACATTGTCTTGAACGGCTGCATAATAACCGTTGCCGCCGATATTCCTCGGTGTGCAGTCTGTATAGGTGTTATTGCCGAAACGGCATATCGGCGATGTATTGACCGTGGTCTTGCCGATAGACACCCAATACGGTTTGCCTTGGCTTCCGTTGGGTGACTGCGCCCCTTCCGGGATTTTCGATCCATATGCCTGAACTGCGTTTTGAAGATAATAATCGCTGTGGGACAATTGCGACTTAAAGCGGTCGTACCCTAGATTGATACTCAAATTGTGACGGATTTTGGCCGTATCAAATGCCTTTTTAAATACTGCTTGGAACAGGTTTCGGCTTTCTTCATAAATCATCCGGTCGGATTTATAGAAGGAATACGGTTTATTGCCGTCGGGACGGCAATTTTTATCCGAACCGTCGTGAGAGCAATGCGTCTGCTGCAAACGGTTGTCCAAATCTATACCTTGCCGGTCATAAGAAAGTCGGGCGTAATCGGCCCAGGTATCCTTGTCAGCATTATGGTAAACATATTCGACCCCGTACCGGTTTTTAGTATGGCGTTCATCATAAAACACGCCGGTACCGTAACCGATACCCTGCAATGTACCGCCCTCTCCCTGAACAAACAGCCTTTCGGCCTTATTATTGCCCGAATATTTGCCAAAGCCGCTCGGCGTACCGTTTCTCCGGACACTTTCATTCAGATCGGCCTCGGTAAAATAGGCAGGAACAGTCATATCCCGTGTATCAAAGGTCTGCTGCGTACGTTCAAGAACGGCTCCGACATAATGGCGGTTGTCCAAATGCCAACCCGGTCGGAACAGCCATGATTGGCTGCCATACTCAAGCGGGTCCGCAAGGAAGCGGCTGGGGCCGGTATAATCCTGCGTGCTGACGGTTTTGCGCTCATCTTTGGCCAAAGCATCTTTTTTCGCATTGTCTTTACAGGCCGCATATCCATTGGAACATTCCTCTTCGACAATGAAATTTGCGTACGGATGGGTATCCTCGACCGGCATCAGCCGGTTGAAACTCTGCACACCTTTACCAGCATCTTTATGCGCATGGATTTCCTGCCCCCACCGTTTAGTATAAATAAGGAGGGCTTCCGCGCCGCCGCTGCGTCCTGCAAGCGCAAGGGACTGTGTCAGGGCATGGTCTTTTCCAGAATAGGCAGTTTTACTCTGAATGCCCCACTGTTTTCCCTCTCCGATAATGTCGGCTGCGGTTTTGGTTTGAAATGCGACCGAACCTGCCAATGCGCCGTTTCCGTATTCTGATGAATTCGAACCCTTGCTGATTTCAACGGCCTTAACGTTTTCATACTCAATTTCATTGATTGCGCCGCTGCTGCCCGCCGTCCTCGTCCCACCCAATGCCGCCTGCGCGGTGTAGGACTGTATTTGCGAAACGCCGTCTACCGTTAAGGAAACGCGGTTTTTATCCATGCCGCGTATTGAATAGCCGGAACTTGCGCCCCGACCCTGTTCGACCACGGCAATACCCGGATCGTAACGGGTCAGGTCTCGGATATTCAAAACCTGTTCTTTACTTAGCGTCTCGGAAGATTTGACCAGCTTGCCCAGCCCGGTTACTTCGTTATCACGGCGGGTTTTCTGTTTTTTCGCATTGACCTGCACGGTATCGAGCTGCTTTTCCCACACTTGTCCAGACGGTAAAACATCCGCATAAGCAGGCAGCGCAGTCATCAGCGACAGGCATAAAATATTTAATCGGAACAAATGTTGCTGTTTCATATCATTTCTCTACTTGCTGCCTTCAGACGGCATTTAAAGCCGATATGCCGTCTGAAGAACTTTCCTCTGTCAACCGGCAGCCCAGTTTACCGGACAAGCTGTTGGCGTTTCGTACCGAATACCACTGCCGCCTTGCCGCTTTCTCCCTCCAATGTATTTCCGGAGAACGATCCGCCCATCTCAATGGCGGTTTTGCCGTAGAAGCCGCCGGACACATCTGCACGGATATTCGTCCGTTTCGGATCGATGGTATTTTTCGGATCTAATGCAAAGCCGTTTTCACCGGTTTTCGCCACACCTGAAAAACCGTTGCCCTGAATCGTGGCAGTGATGGTGAATACGGGGGCAATACGGTCTTTCGCCGTCAGCATACCGTTGAGGGTTTTCTCGGCAAAATTAACTTTAAATTCCGCCCGGTTACCGCCTTCCTTATTGGAAGGTTCGGCACTCCAGCTCGTACCATTAACAATAGTACCCGACCATGTACCGCGATATAACGCCTCTCCCGCCGTTACAGGTATATCGGAAACCGGCGTACGGCTGCCCTGCAGGAACATATCGTGCGAACCGCCGTGTTCCAACACCCCGAAATGCAGGTAATCCAAATTGGAGCAGCATACCGACACCTTCACACCGTCTTTCTCAAATACATGCTGGAATGCCGTCTGAGTGCCTTCGGACGGCACAAGCGCAAGCTCTACGCCGTCAATCAGCAGTTTGGCCACGTTGCCAAAGCTGTCTATCTGTTTTTTCACAAAATCCGCACCGATGCGGTAAGCGTCCATAAAGGTTTCAGCCAATGGTTTTTCTGCACCGTCTTTCTGTTTCGCGCTGAATACGGCAAGCACTTTCTTATCGTTTGCCAAAAACTTGCCGCCCAACTCATCGCCCTGAGGCCCGTAGAAACCACCTTCCAGACTATCAGAATCAGAAATAAAGGGATGACCGTTCCCAGTATCTTTATCTGCAGCCAACGCCTTACCTTTGAAACGGTTACCGTGCAGGTTAGCCTGAATGTCGTAACGTTTAATTTGTTTGGCTTTATTTTCGGTTTCGTTATGGGTAATCCGGTTATTGCGGTAGAGCGCGCCGGTCATGGTCTTGGCGGCGAAGTCCACCTCAAACTCGCTGGTCAGCCCAAAATCGGTCTGACCTTCCGGTGCCTCGCTTTTATTGCGCAACACATCCGCTTCCTCGGCAGACAAAGCCCCGTACCTATCGCCCGCTTGCGAATTACCCAACTGGGAAAACTTCTGTTTTTCCTTGGCATCGGTTACATAATCCCAAGTGCCTTTGTAAATCGACTTGCCCATCGGCAGAGCTTGGGAAGGATTGCTGCCTTTGTAGAAAAGGTAGCCGTCCGCGCCGGAAAGGGCGATATTGTTTTTGAAATCGATTTTATTGGCACCGTTGCGGTAGATATAGCCCGAGCGGACATATTGGAAATCCGTGTATCCTTCCACACGGCTTTTGCCATCGCCCGTTGTGATGGATTCGTTCAGCGTACCCTTATCCATCGCAAAAATCTCATTCTTTTGGGGAAACTCACCCGGCTCACCCGCACCTAATTTCTCCCAATCCGCTTCTGATAATGCCTTATGATCTTCTTTATTTTTCGGGTGCCAGTTCCGACGCGGTATTTTGGCTGCAAAACCGTAAACCGGACGGTCGTTTTCCGCCGCCTGCGCTTCATCGGGTTTTGCCGGTTTTTCAGTCTGTTCGTCTTGGTATTTCGGTGCTTCGGACTGCGGGTTGTGCTGTTTCGTTTCCACGCTGTCCAAATCGAAACTGCCGCCACCCGCGCAGGCAGAAAGCAGCAGCACAGGCAGGATACCGGCTGCTTGGGCAATAAGTGAATTTTTCATATCAACTTTTTTAAAAATGATAATAGTTTATATTTTATTAACTTAAAATGTAATTTGCAAACATTTTCTGACGTACCTTCACAAAAAACACCCGCACATCCTTACTCCGGATATGCGGGTGTTTGAGCAAACCTTGCCTAACCCAAAGACACCATTTCAATCTGCTCCATCGTTCTACTTAGAAAACGTTCGCCTATCATTCTGAATTTCAAAGGAATATCGCTGACATAAAAACGATAGTCGGGATTATTGTTGTCAGTATTGAGTAATCCCTCCTGCGCAAGGACGCGTGCTGTTTCTTCAGCCGTCGTAATTGCAGAATCAACCAACGTGACATTACCCGCCTCCCTACCGATTAAGGGCTTGAGCAAGGGAAAGTGCGTGCAGCCCAACACCAGCGTATCGATGCCGTCTGCAAGCAATGGTTTGAGGTATTCGCATACGGTCAGGCGGGTAACTTCATGTTCCAACCAACCTTCCTCCACCAAAGGGACGAGCAGCGGCGCAGCCTGCGTGCGGACGAGCGTATCAGGGTTGTTCCTATGGATGGCGCGCGCATAAGCATTGCTGTTGACTGTCGTATTGGTGGCGATAATGCCGATTTTATTGTTGCGCGTCGTTGTCAGCGCGGCTTTCGCGCCGGCGGAAATCACGTCCAACACAGGCATATTGAGACCTTTGCAAAATTCCCCAAAATCCCCTAAATGTCTTGGTTGGAATTTAGGGGATTTTGGGGAATTTTGCAAAGGTCTCGGCCTTAAAGAGGGTAGGTATAAAAAAAGGGGGTGGCTTTCGGCCACACCCAAACACACACACATCAAGAGGAAAGAAAAATCATTTAATAAGAGAGCTGGCTCTTATAGAGGAAAACTGGAGGATTCGGGCTAGGCCCTGAAGCATTGAAAGGCATTATAAATGAAAATAGGGTTAGGGTATTGATACAGGTCAATTCGGGCTTGATTTAGAAAATATATTTTTAGGATAGTGGAAATAAATTAAAAATAAGGTTTGATTGTGAATAAAAGTCATTAGGCCGTCTGAAAAATGGGTTTCAGACGGCCTGATCGGTTTAAAGGCTGCTACTTATATAAATTAAGTATTAAGCCAAACCTTTATCTTTGGCTTCTTGTAGGCGGGCTTCAAAGTTGCTGAGATTGACGCCTGCCTGCTCGGCTGCGGCAACTACTTCGGCTACGGATGCGCCGTGTTGCACTTGATGATAACCCCAAAGCAGGGAGCAGCGAGTACCGGTACGGCAGAAGGCAAGAATGGGAGCCGGAGATTGTTGCAACAGATTTTGGAAGGCTGCAACATCGGCTGCGTTGATTTGAGGCGCAACGACGGGCAGGTGGGAAAATTGGTTGATGCCGGCCTCTTTAAACCAGTTTTGTACTTCGGCAAAAGCCGGTTGGTTTTCTTCTTCGCCGTCCGGGCGGTTGCAGATGATGGTTTTGATGCCGAGACGTACGGCTTCTTGGACATCTGCTTCGGTCAGTTGGGGGGCGATATAGAGGGAGTCGGTCAGTTTACGGATGGGCATAGTTTTTCCTTTCTTTATATTAAATGGATATGTAGATTTCAGACGGCCTAGGAAGTGGCAGGCCGTTTGAAGTTTTATTTAATGATTGTACAACCAGTTTTCGAGTTTTTGGCGATCGGTAATGTGCAGTAGGGCGGTATTGGCTTCTGCTGCTTGAACTGTGATGCTGGTCTCGCGCAATAGGCCTTGGCGGAAGAAATGGATGGTAGTGCGCGTGCCGATAGGCAGTTTGCTCCACTGCGCTGCAAGGTCGTTGCAGGCATAGCCGCCTAGGGCGATGATTTTGTCTTGCGGGCAGAGTCCGGCATTTTCTGCGCTACCGCTATTAAATACATGAGTCAGGACGGCATGATCGCTGCTTTGTTTGAAACGTGCGCCCAGATCGTTGGCGGGGGCAACCAATTGGGGTTCGCTGGCAAATGCTCCGCCGTGCTGGCGTGGCAGGGGGATGAAGTCAAGTTTGACACCTACGCTTTGCAGGCATTCTGCGAGCGGAAGGTCTTCGGTGCTGTATAAGGCCGTCTGAAAGAAGGTTTCTAAATCTAAACCGGTTATTTCTTGACAACGGGATTGCCAGTGTTTTTCGGGTATGCCTTGATGAGTATTGCGCCAGTCGCGATAGTGTTGCTGCATCACGCTGTCGAGGGTGTATTTGCCTTGGCTTTTTTCACGGATGATAAGGTCGAGGCAAAGTGCGGCCAGTGCGCCTTTTTGATAGTAGCTGACGATGGCGTTGGGGCTGTTTTCGTCTTGTTTGTAGAACTTGTCCCATGCGCTGAAACTGGATTGGGCAAGGGTTTGTTTCAGACGGCCTTGTGTCTGCTGTACGCGTGTGATGCTTTGTGCAAGCAGAGTAAGGTAGGCTTCGGGACTGATGGTTTTGCTTCGGGCTAGAAAAAGGTCGTCGTAGTAGGACGTAATGCCTTCAAATGCCCAAAGTTGCTCGGTGTAGTTTTCTTGATCGAGATTGTAAGGTGCGAAGACGGCCGGTTTGATGGATTTGACGTTCCATGCGTGGAAGTATTCATGGGAAAAGAGGCCGAGCAGTTCGGTATAGGCTTTGTCGGCTTCGCCCATATCATAAGATGGCAGACTGTGGCGGTCGGCGAGCAGGGCGGTGCTGCTGATGTGTTCCAGCCCACCGTAGAGGTTGTCGCCCAGATGTAGTAAGAAAAGGTATTCGGTAAACGGGGCAGGGGAGGGGAACATCGCCAACTCGGTTTCGCAGATTTTTTGAATATCGGCGAGGAAGCGGGCGCGGTCGAAATCAGGATAGATACCGCTTAATGCAATACGGTGGGGGATGCCTTGTGCTTCAAAGTCGAGGAATTCGATGATGCCTGTTTCAACGGGGTGATCAATAAGCTCGGCATATGAGGCCGTCTGAAAAGTGGTCGCCGAAATTTGTGGCAGGGTGGTGGCTATCTGCCATGTGTGTGGCAGGGTAGGAAATTCGACTTGGTGAGGTTGTTGCTCTTGTCCGTGTACTTTTAAGAATAGGCACGCGCCGTCGAAAAAGCCGCGCTCAATACTGAGGAATGAGCCGCGTACAGACAAGTCGAATGCGTAAATAGTGTAGTAAATTTCCCACGCTCCGCTGAGGGCCGGGGTTTGCCAATGGTTTTTGCTGGTTTGTATCAGCGGCTGGGTTTTGCCGTTGCAGCGCGCGTTGATGTGTGTGATGTGGCGGGCAAAGTCACGGATGAGGTAGCTGCCGGGTACCCAGTTGGGTAAGCTGATTTCTGTTTCTGAATCATTGGTTTGAGTGAATGATAAGGTGATGTGCCATTCATGAGACAGAAAGTTGGGGGTAATTTTGTAATTAATCATGGCTATTGGTTAATTTGCTAAAGTTTATTAAGAGGAAGGGGTTTTAAAGGGTAGGCTTAATCTATATCAATAAAACTGTACGAAAAAGGGGGCTTGAAAAAATGCTGTGTCCGATTTATTGGATATGTTTAAATAATTTATTGATTATAAAAGAAATGAGATTATCTCTCACTAAAGGTTTTATGCAATGTGGAATGTAATTTTGCTTGGCATGTTGTGGTGTCTATGTTAAATTTAGAAAAATTTGAGCCTTAGCCGTATTGCGCTTTTCATAAACGTAAGGGTTGGGGTGAGATAAAAATTTTTTATACCCATAATTTATGGAGACTTCCATGGACACACAAACTTATAACTACAAAGTGGTGCGCCAGTTCGCCATCATGACTGTAGTTTGGGGTATTGTGGGCATGTTGGTCGGTGTAATTGTAGCCGCCCAATTATTTGCTCCATCCCTTGATTTATCTGAAATTGGACCTTGGTTCCACTTTGGTCGCCTGCGTCCGCTGCATACCAATGCGGTTATTTTTGCATTCGGTGGTTGCGGTCTGATTGGTACATCATACTACGTTGTTCAACGTACATGTAATACCCGTCTGTTTGGCGGTTGGTTGCCTGCATTTACCTTCTGGGGTTGGCAGGCTGTCATCGTGGCTGCGGCTATCAGCTTGCCTATGGGTTACACCCAAGGTAAAGAATACGCCGAGTTGGAATGGCCTATCGATATTTTGATTACGCTGGTGTGGGTTGCCTACGCCATCGTATTCTTCGGTACGATTGCCAAACGTAAAATCAAACATATTTACGTTGCCAACTGGTTCTACGGCGGCTTCATCTTGGCTGTTGCGCTGTTGCACATCATCAATAATATCAGCATCCCTGCCGGTTTGATGAAATCTTACCCGGTTTACTCTGGTGCGATTGATGCGATGGTTCAATGGTGGTATGGCCACAATGCGGTGGGCTTTTTCCTGACAGCCGGCTTCTTGGGTATGATGTACTACTTCGTACCAAAACAAGCAGGCCGTCCTATTTACTCTTACCGCTTGTCCGTTGTTCACTTCTGGGCTTTGATTTTCACTTATATGTGGGCAGGTTCTCACCACTTGCACTACACCGCATTGCCTGACTGGACTCAATCTTTGGGTATGGTATTGTCTTTGATCCTGTTCGCACCTTCTTGGGGCGGTATGATCAACGGTATCATGACTCTGTCTGGTGCATGGGACAAACTGCGTACCGACCCGATTTTGAAATTCTTGATCGTATCTCTGTCCTTCTACGGTATGTCTACCTTCGAAGGTCCAATGATGTCTATCAAAACGGTTAACGCTCTGAGCCACTACACTGACTGGACTGTTGCGCACGTTCATGCCGGTGCATTGGGTTGGGTAGGCTTCGTAACCATCGGTTCCGTTTACTATATGATCCCACGCCTCTTCGGTAAAAACGAAATGTACAGCACCAAACTGGTTGAAGCGCATTTCTGGATTGCAACCATCGGTGTGGTTCTGTATATCGCCGCGATGTGGATTGCCGGTGTGATGCAAGGCCTGATGTGGGGTTCTTTGAACGAAGACGGCACACTGACTTATTCCTTTGTCGAATCTGTAAAACGTACCATGCCTTACTACATGATTCGTTTTGCCGGCGGTCTTCTGTACCTGAGCGGTATGCTGATGATGGCATACAACGTTTACCGTACAGCCATCAGTGGTAAAGCGGTTGATGCTGAGATTCCTGCGGTTTCTCAAACCCAACACCACTAATAATAAGAAAGATAGGCTACCAAAATGAAATTGCAACAATTAGCTGAAGAAAAAGTCGGTGTACTGATTGTATTCACCCTGCTTGTTGTCAGCGTCGGCTTTCTGATTGAGGCCGTCCCGCTGTTCTTCTCCAAGGCAGTTACTGAACCTGCGCCAGGCGTAAAACCATACAACGCCTTGCAAGTGGCCGGTCGTGATATTTACGTACGCGAAGGCTGCTACAACTGCCACTCTCAAATGATTCGTCCGTTCCGTGCAGAAACCGAACGTTATGGTCACTACTCTATTGCCGGTGAGTCTGTTTACGACCATCCGTTCCAATGGGGTTCCAAACGTACCGGTCCGGATTTGGCTCGTGTCGGTGGTCGCTATTCTGACGAATGGCACCGCATCCACTTGCTGAACCCACGTGACGTTGTGCCTGAGTCCAATATGCCTTCATTCCCATGGCTCGCTCGCAACAAAGTTGATACCGAGGCAACTGTGGCGCATATGAAAGCTCTGCGTAAAGTAGGTACGCCTTACAGCGATGAAGAAATTGCCAAAGCACCTGAAATGTTGGCCAACAAATCAGAGCTGGACGCTGTCGTCGCTTATCTGCAAGGCTTGGGCTTGGCATTGAAAAACGTAAGGTAACATCATGGACGCTAACTGGGCTCGCTCGCTCTTTACTGTTTGGGTTTTTATCAGCTTTATTTTAGTCCTTTATATTGTGTTTAATAGACGCAATAAGAAAAGCTACGATGATGCTGCGAGCAGTATTTTCGAGAATGATGATAAAGACTCGTCTCAAAAAGACGGGCGAGAACAGTAAGTCCGTGATCACGGAGCAAAAGAATGAACACAACATCTCATTTTACCAGTAATTTCTGGAATATATACATTGCAGCTATCGTCGTGCTCAGCTTCATCGGCTTGGCTTGGCTTCTGCTTTCACAAAACGTTGTGAAACGCCCTAAAAAAGGCGAAGAAGTACAAACTACAGGTCATGAGTGGGACGGTATCTCAGAATATAACCATCCTCTGCCACGCTGGTGGTTTTGGCTGTATGTCCTGACATGGATTTTCGGTATCGGCTATTTGGTCATGTATCCGGGTGTCGGTGACTTTAAAGGTATCTGGGGCTGGACTAGCCACGGTCAGTATGAAGAAGAGGTTGCCAAAGCCGAACAAGAATACGGCCAAGTTTATGCTAAGTTTGCCAAAATGCCGATTGACCAAGTGGCTAAAAATCCTGAAGCACGTGCCATTGGTCAAAACCTTTTCAATACCTACTGTATCCAATGTCACGGTTCAGACGCCAAAGGCTCTAAAGGCTTCCCAAATCTGACTGACGATGACTGGTTGTGGGGTGGCGAACCTGAAAAAATTCAGGAAACTATTGAAAAAGGCCGTACTGCCGCCATGCCTGCATGGGGTCCTGCTTTGGGTGAAGAAGGCGTGAAAAACGTAACACAGTATGTTATGTCTCTTTCTAAACCTAAGGGTCAATACGACGAAGAACGTGCAGAACGCGGTAAAGCCCTGTTTAGCGGCCCACCTGCCAACTGTTTCACTTGTCACGGCGACAAAGGTCAAGGTATCCAAGGCCTCGGCCCGAATCTGACCGACGATGTATGGTTGTGGGGCGGTACTCAAAAAGCGATTACCGAAACCATTACCAACGGCCGCAGCAGCCAAATGCCTGCTTGGGGTCACTTCCTCGACAAAGACAAGCTGCACATCATGACCGCTTATGTTTGGGGTTTGTCCAACAAAGACGGTAAAAAAGCTCCTGCTAAAAAAGCCGAGCCTGCTCCGGCAGCTCAACCTGCCGATGCTTCTGCTCCAGCGGCTGCTTCAGTTCCTGCTGCCGATAAAGCTGCTTCAGATGCTAAAGCTGCTCCTGCTGCTGAAGCCAAACCTGCTGAAAAAGCAGAAGCAGCTCCGGTTAAGGTAGACGGCAAAGCTGTTTTTGAAGCTAACTGTAAAACATGTCATGGCGGTTTGATTCCAGGCGCTCCTGTCGTAGGTAAAAAAGAAGACTGGGCTCCTCGCATTAAACAAGGTAAAGACACTCTGCACAAACATGCTATCGAAGGCTTTAATTCTATGCCGGCTAAAGGTGGCAATGGTAGCCTGAGCGATGATGAAGTTAAAGCAGCTGTTGACTTTATGGCAAATGAGTCTGGCGCAAAATTCTAATTTTGAGTCGGATTGAAAAAAGCGTACCTAATAAGGTACGCTTTTTTATATTTGATAAAACCAGACATATCAAAGAGGTGAAATATATAAGGCTGTCTGAAACATTCAGACGGCCTTTGTTCTTGGTTCAACCAAAATTAATCAATCCAAAGTGGACGTACTGCGTTTCAGGAACCATTCGCTGAAAGGCCACTCGACGCTGTCGAGTAAGTTTTTGGTAATTAGCCCCAGTTCCGTATCGCCTTCGATTTGCAATTTACGGTTGAAAAATAAGGTATCGGGATCTTCCTCGCGCATCATCATGCGCATGAAGTCTATACCATTGGCCGCCAACCTCAGATCGGGGGCGCCGCTGAAGTTGTCGTCCAGGAATTTTTCCGTATCGGCACTAAACCGCACTTTGATACCGGCATCCAAAACTTCGATTTCGAATTTTCTTCCGGCAAAAAGTTCCATATCGGCAGGCAGTAAACCTTTTTTCAGCATGGTATTCAATACGGAGACCAAAACAAAGCGTGGAGGTTTGCCGGGAAGTTTGGTACCGATTTTTGCCATCCATTTGGGTAATATGATTTCAGGCAGCGCCATAATATGCCTCCTTCACGGTTTCAATACCGGGCTGACCGCGCCAATAGCCGTCAACCAGTGTTCCGGTAGTCAGTCGTTCCAACTCGGGGCGGATATCTTCCCATGTGGCTTTTCCGTCCAATACATCGCGGTGAATTTGGATAATTTCAGCCATGCCGTGCATTTGTGGCGACAGTCTGAGCATATTCACGCCGATTTTATTCAAGTTTTCATGGTGGGGCAGTAGGTTTTGGCAGCCGTAAGACATGGTTTGGATGCCGTTGATGGTGAGAAACGGCTGGCCTTCGCGCGTATTCATGGCCATACCGTGCTCGTGGTCGAGGCAGCGGAACTCGCAACTGTCTTTATTCAAATTGTAATGGCGGGCGGTAAAGCAACGTGATGAATAGGCAAGCGGCATTTTGCCCCAAGCGAAGAGTTCGGTTTCAATGCCGTCTGAAGCCTTGATGATTTCGGCAACCTTATCGCGGCTCAGCTCGGACGGTGTAATCCAGCGGAATGCCCCTAATTTTCGGAATACGTCCAAAGTGGTTTCGTTGTAGATATTCAGGCTTGCGCCGGCAACAAACGGGATGCCGTGTTCGCGTGCCAATTTGACCGCACCCATGTCGTTGGCTTCAACTTTAAACTTTCCCTGCTCCGTGATTTTGCGCAGGCGTTTCAGATCGGATTCGCTTTCGAGCAGGACTTGTGAAGAAAGAATAATCTCCTTACCGCTTTCCGCCAAGTCTTCAGCCAGTCCGAACCAGTCGGCAAAGCGCATTTTCTGACGGCGTGAGCAGACTACCTCGCCCAAATAGACCGTATCCAACGGCGTATCCAGCATGGAAACGTAAAATTCCAGTAGGGCTTCTTTTTGCCAGAAAAATAAAATAGGGCCCAGCGATAATTTCAATGAATTCATTTTCTTCCCCTTATTTCCATGGGCGGTTGTATGCGCCCAAAGTTGTCTGATGACCTTCCGAAACTTTGCTCAAGGCATTGTTCCAGGACGGATTGACTTTGAAATGCGACGGGTCGGCTGCGGCTGCATCCAGTGCTTGGCGCAGGGATTTGGTTACTTGCGCCGTATACATCGGACTGCGTTGGCGTCCCTCGATTTTGATGGCGGATACACCGATTTTGATGAGTTCGGGCAACATTTCCAAAACATTCAGGCTGGTTGGTTCTTCCAAAGCATAGTAGGTTTCATCATTGACTTCAAAGCGGCCTTTGCACAAGGTTGGATAACCTGCCGGTTCATTGGGTTTGTATTGGTCTATCAATACCTGGTTTAGACGTACGTTCATGCGGTCGGGCAGTTGTTCCCAGCGGACGGATTTTGCCGGAGAGCAGACACCTTGCATATTGGGCGATTCGCCTGTTGCATAGCTCGACAAGATGCAACGGCCTTCCACCATCACACACAAACTGCCGAAGCCAAAGACTTCAATTTCCACATCAGTATTGTCAATTACATGTTTGACCTGATCGATGGTCAGCACGCGCGGCAAAACGGCACGACGGATGCCGAATAGCTCTTTCATCATATTGATGGCTTCGTAATTGGTGGCCGAACCTTGTACCGACATATGCAGGCGTAAATTCGGATGTTTGTCTGTCGCATACGCCATGATAGCGGGGTCGGCAACAATAATCGCATCGGCACCCAAATCCGCCGCCGTATCCACAGCGGCGTGCCAACGCTCTACTTGGCCGGCTTGTGCGAATGTATTGATGGCCATCAGTACATTGCGCCCGCGCGCATGGGCGTAAGCTACGCCTTCCCGCGCAGATTTCATATCGAAATTCAGTCCTGGAAAGTTTCGTGCATTGGTCGCATCTTTCAAACCCATGTAAACCGTGTCCGCACCGTTGTCCACAGCGGTTTTCAGTGCAGGCAGGTTGCCGGCGGGGCAGACCAATTCTGGAATTTTCTGCATTTTGTGTTCCTCGTCTTGATGATAACCTCTATCGGGTTAATCAATATTTTGTAGAATTCCGAATATTTTATGGATTAATGACACAAGATATGCTGACTTAAATCAAATCGAAAAATTCAGGTTGACGTAGGCATATTGTTTACAAAATCTTAACAGACGTTGTTTTTTATATATTTCATGTGCTTAAAAATTTTGATGACGGATTTTGTTTTAAAATCGGCTTATGTTTTTAACTATCGCATTTATTAATTTTTACAATAATGGCGATAGAAAAATGAAAAAAGGCCGTCTGAAAATCTGGTTTCAGACGGCCTTCTGCTTTAAAGGGGTAGATTTAAGAGAAACCCAAGCGTTTATCGGGTCGGGTAAACACGAAAATAAACAGAGAAGTTAACGCGCCCAAAGTATCGGCAAGCATGTCTTTTTGCGCGTCCCAAATATCGCCTTGAGAACCCAAGAATTCCAGTCCGGCCTCTCCGCCGTCGATGACGGCATATTGCCATTCGATGATTTCATAGGCGGCAGCCACGCTCATAATGAAGAATAGGGAGAAAAATAAGGCCAACGGCAGGTTGCACAGCTTGCGACGCAGCAGCCATTCAGCCATTGGGTAGGCATAAAAGCCGATGATGTAGTGGGCAATACGGTCGTAATGATTGCGGTTTTCTCCCAAAATCGGTTCGACAAAGCGGTTGATGGATTCAAACGGCACATCGGCAAAAGTATAGTATGCACCGATGGAATGCATAATCAGCCAAAAACTCATGAATAAGTAGGCTAAGTTGCTGAAGCGGAAAATGCGGTAGGTGGCAACCAGAAGGAAGAATACGGATGCTACGGGGATGATTTCAGCGTACCAGACCGCGCGGTCATAGGGATTGATGCCTGACCAAACAATAAGGGCGAAGATAATCGTAGCAAGAAAAATGGGAAAGATTGGAGAGGGTTTATTCATGTTGTGTGTGTAATAACAATGGTTACGTATTGTATAACGAATTGGCAGGGCTGGCAGTTTCATACATTCAAGGCCGTCTGAAAACATCTTTCAGACGGCCTGAAGTTTAGCCGTTCCAGAAATAACGGGTGATGTGGAAAAACACGGGTGCGGCAAAACAAATCGAATCCACACGGTCAAGCATACCACCATGTCCGCGTATCATATTGCCCCAGTCTTTGACACCGTAATCGCGTTTGATGGCAGACATAACCAGGCCGCCAAAGAAGCCCATCAGGCAGACGATGAAGCCGATAACGGCTGCTTGGCCGTGGGAGAATGGCGTAATCGGCGCCATCAGCGCGGCAATGGCCGTGGCCGATAAAATACCGCCGACAGTGCCGGAAATGGTTTTTGATGGCGAAAGCGAAGGCATGATTTTTGCACCGCCAATCAGTTTGCCCCAAACGTATTGCAACACATCCGATACTTGCACCACGCCAATCAGGAAGATCAGCAACAGGATATTGTTGCTATTATCGAAGCCGTCCAAGTCTAGAAACATCAGCGCCGGAACATGGGACAGACAGAAGATGCAAATCATCGCCATCCATTGTGTTTTGGCGGCGCGTTCCAAAAAGTATGCCGTTTGGCCGCTGAGGCTGGCAATAATCGGCAGTATCAAAAAGCCGTAAACCGGAATAAAAATGCTGAACATGCCGTACCAGCCGTCATAGACGAAATAGTATTGCACCGGCAGAAGCAGGTAAAAGCAGACCACCATGCTGTAATAGTCGCTGCGTCGGCGATAGACGAGGGTCATAAATTCGCGCAGTGCGGCAAATGAAATCAGGAAAAACAGTACAACCGTCCCGATTTTGCCGAACCAAAATGCGCCCAGCAACACCAGCGTCATCAGCCACCATGCGTAAATGCGGGCATTGAGGTTGGCGATGGTGGCATTATCTGCGCCGTTTTTACGCTTGAGCCATTGTCCGATGATGCTGGCAAAACACAATACGGCAAATACGCCGACAAAAATATAGCTGGCTTGAGGAGTCAGATGAGCGGCGGTTTGTTCGACGATGATTTGTTGGGAAGTCGTAGAAAGGCTCATGCTTGTCCTCCTTTGTTTTGCTGAACTTCAGATTCATTTTGGCGAAGCTCGCTGCGGTCGTTTTCAGACGGCCTGAGTGCCAGCAGCGCTTCACGGCTACGTGTCAAAAAGCTGTCTTTGTCTTCGTTTTCCTGCAAAGTAAGCGGCTGTCCGATATGGACTTCACACAAAAGCGGGATAGGCAGGATTTTGCCTTTGGGCAGTACGCGGCTGATGTTGTCTATCCAAATCGGCACAAATTCGGTATTGGGTTTGCTTTTCGCCAGATGATAAATACCGGACTTAAACGGCAGCAGGATGGTGTTATCGTCAGTGTTACGCGTGCCTTCAGGGAAAATAATCAAAGAGTCGCCTGCGTTCAGCGCATCTTTCATCTGTTCGGTAATCGCTTGCGGATTATCGCTATGGCGCGGAATCAGCAAGGCGTTGAAAACATTTTGAATGATGAAGCGTTTGAGTTTGCTCGTCAGCCAATAATCCGAACCGGCGACAGGGCGCGTGGACAAGCGCCAGCGGCGGGGCAGGGAAATCCACACCAATACAAAATCACCATGGCTGCCGTGATTGGCGTAATAGACCTTTTGGTGCTGATTGAATGCCAGCTCGCGCGGACTTTTGGGGCGTACGCCCGTAAGAAAAGAGACCGACAGACATAAGGCTTGGTCGGTCAGCCAGGCAAGTTGTTTTTTGAGGAAGTTTTTCATTGTTTCTGCCTTTTGAAGTGAGATACCGCTCTAGATCTGGTTTGGGTAAATTAGCAAAAATAATCAAATGCTTTGGATAAGCAAAATTAAAAATTGTGCGGCGGTCAGGTATAAGCTTTTGCGCCATAAGGAAAGTGCGCCGTTTATCCGTTGGGTCAAAGTACGGCTGCCTGAAATTTGACGCAAACCGTTTTGCTGTAAGGCGTGGTCGAAGTCTTTAGGAGAGTAGCAGTTGTCGGCAAAGTCTTGGAATATGCGGCGATCGAAGTGAACGCGGATATGGCAGTACAACAAAACCGTTGCCAAGACAAGTTGTACCGCAAACCATGCGCCGCCATATTTTACCGACAAGGCGAGCAGCAAGGCGTTGCAGGCGGCAACATAATGTGCGGTAGAGAGCAGGTGGGCAGTAATACGGCTATCGGTTGCGTTGTCCATCATTATCCTTGTTTTAAACGGTTGGCCGCAGCTTGGACTGCTTGGGCGGTGGTCGGCGATAATACCATTTGCGGCCGAGCCTGTTTGAGTTCTGCCTTTGCTTGCGCCAAGTCTTGGCAGCCACCATAAACCAGTAGCCACGTCAGTACCACTGCGGCACTTCTTCCATAACCTAAAGCGCAACATACCAGCACTTTGCCGTGTTTTTGGCGCAAGGTTTCCAATATCAAGGCCGTCTGAACCAAATCGTTTTCAAACGGCGTTACCATATCCAGTAAAGGCAGAGCGCGATATGCTCCCTGATAGCTACAGCAGGGATATTCGGCGCATACATCCAATACAGCAGGTAGATGGTTTGAAATACCCAAAACGCTGCCAATCCATACATCATGGCGGACTTGTGCCATTTTCGCCTTACCGCGTAACCAATACGCCATGTTTAGCCGTACACCCACCAGATAAGGCAATAGCAAAACCGTCGCTGCTGCCGATAATTTACCGTTAGCCTGTTTTTGGAAGAAGGCTACATTTCCAGTTAAATAGGCAAAAGCCACCATCAGCAAAGACACGCTAATCCATATCAACCACAGCCACGCTCCACCCAGCAATGCGGGTAACGCCGTCAAACACGCACCAAGCAAATATAACAACGCAATCTTTTTTGAGTGTACATTACTCAAGCCCAGTTTTAACGGTGAAGTCATCTGACGCGGAAAAGCCCACAACACTAGCCAGCCGAGCAATGCTCCGGTCGGCACGTCGATAAAATGATGTTGATAAGTCGTCAGTACCGACAAGGCAATCAGGTTTTGCCATAAGAAAAGCGGCAGGCGGATTTTTGGAAAGCGCGTCCAATAAAATGCACCCACGATAATCGCCAGTGCGATATGTAAAGATGGTGCTTGGTTGTACGGCAAATCAAATGCAGCCAATGAATCAAACAGCCAGCCTGACAGTCCATTGGCAGGCGGTTTAGGCCACCCGAAACGCAGCGGAAACAGCACAAAGCAAGCAGTCGCAATCAGTTGGGCGGCTACAAGGTGCGCTACATATCGGTTTTGTTCATGTATATCACGACAAAGAAAAAATGCCGCGGCATACATCAGGTTCAGCGACCAATAAGGCACAATCGTCCATGCCCAAAACGGAATATTGCTCTCCCATGCAAAAGCGATTTCAGGCACATAGTCCAGCGATGCCGCGTAATGATTGGAGATGCCGTAGCTGGTGTAGAACAGGATACCGACTAAAATCAGCTTGAGCAGGGAGGCTTTGAGGGAGGATTTCATGGATAGGTACATGGTTTAAATAAGGCCGTCTGAAAGTTAAAAAAATGTTCAGACGGCCTTTATTTTTATTTCTTCACTGCCAAGCTCACGGTGAAAATACCGTCTTCGTCTATCCATTGATAGATTTTCTCAAAACCGGCTTTTTCAACCAACTGATCCATTTCCTGCTGGCTGCGACGGCGCATTACCCAGTTTGGGCTGCCTGCTTTGTGGCTGGTCAGGGCGCGGGCAATCATTTCCAGTTGCGGATGCCACGGCTGGCCGGTGTAGATCAAGTAGCCGCCGGTTTCAATGGCTTCGCCGAAGCCGTAGAGCGAGTTCAAAATCAAATCGTTGTCGGCAAACAATTCGTGCAGGCCGGAGACGATGCCCAGCGTTGGACGTGGCTGTAAATCGTGATAGTTGGCGCGGTCGTAGGCATTGACTTCATTGAAGGTTACCGTCTCTTGCAAGCCGCGCTCGGTAATCAGCTTGCGGCCGGCTTCGACATTAATCGGACTGTAATCGCGCAAGCGTACGGAATCAGGCAATGTGTCGGCAGTCAGTGCGTCCAATACATAGCGGCCATGACCGGACGCGATATCCAAAACGTGTACAGGTTTGCCTGCTTCACGCAGTTTGGCTGAGGCCGTCTGAATGGCTTTGCCGATATTGACTTTGCGTTGGCGAATGCCGCGCCAGCCGATGGCGTTGAGATAGTATTTGTCCACCCATACACCGAAAGCATTGCTGCCTTGCGGTTGATTGCGGTAAACGTAATCCAGTGTACTACCTGAATCAAAACCTGTTTCTTGACCGATTCTCAAGCCTTCACTCCAGCGCGAACCCAGTTTGAGCGAGGCGCGATATGTTGCCCAAAATGCGCCACGAGGCGTACAAACAGGCAAAGGTGTAGCCAGTTCGTCAGCTTCTCGACGGCTGTCTCCAAATAAGTGCGCTTGAGTCAGGTCGACTTGTTGCAAAGGTTGATTGAAACGCTCGCGGATAAAACGGCGCATTTCGACAAACGCGATTTCACGGTCTTGCTCGCCTAACGTATCGTGGTAGAAACCGGGCAGGATATGGCGCTCTTTAATATGGCTGCCTAAGCGGTTGTAGAAATCGTGTTGCGGTTTGTGATGAACAACCCAATCGCTGCCTGAGATCAACAGTTGTACAGGCGTAGTAATCGCTTGTGCATCGGCAACCACACGTTCAGCCGCTTCATATAAACCCAGCAGGATACGAACGGAAATAGCGCGGGCAATAAGCGGATCATTGTCGTAGCTTTTTTGACGTTCGACGTTGTGGGTCAGATAGTGGGCTTTGACGTAGCTGTTGACAAAGAAATTGCCACGCCATTTTTGCATGATTTTCAAACCGGTACGGGCAAACGGCACATAGAGTTTGACTTTGAACGCAGGCGAAGCCAATACGGCGCAACGGATTTTCGGCGCGTAATCGTGCAACCAAGTAGAAACCAATACCGCACCGACACTTTGCGCAATCACACAAATGTTTTCAGGTTTGATGCCGTATTCGCTTTGAATGTGTCGGATAAAATCATCCACATCTGCAACCGAAGTGCCGATACTCGGACTATCGCCGCGCTCACCGGGGCTGTAACCATGACCGCGTGCGTCCCAAGCAAAATAGGCAAAATCATCAAACCCCAGTTCATCTGCCACAAACATCATCCGGCCGGAGTGCTCATGTCCGCGATGGAACAGCACAATGGCTTTGTCGGAAGAACCATCGGCAGCAGGGCGATAGCGGTAGAAAAGCGAAGTACCGTCTTGGGTAGAAAAGTATTTTTGCTGTTCGGACATGAGAAACTCCTAATAGTCATATTTTTTGAACAGTATCATGACATATCGAATAAATGCAATGATTATCCGATAGACGGACGAATGCAATGATGGGGAGATATGTTAAGTGCCGATTATGGTCGATACGATGAGTCAGTCAGTGGTTCATTTAAGATTTTTAGCATTTTTTTCTCATGATCTTTTATCTCGCTTTCTGTCCAGTTTGTGTAACTCATCATAATAGCTTGTTTTAAGCTATCATAAGTATCCTTTTCTTTGTAATATTGCCGTTTCCAATCTGGAAGTTTATTACTGAAACTGGAATTTTTACTTTGAGATAACAAATATAGATTGCCAAAATTATCTAAGACATTTGTATCTAATTTATCTAGGCCAAAATCTTGAGAGGGATTTTGTGGGTAATGGTGCTCAACCGAGCTTCTAAAACTAAATCTAAAATTTTTCCAGATAGATTGTTTAGATTGGTCAATAGCTGAAAAGACCTCTACCTTGTCTTGATATTTCCATAATTGATAATCCAAGCGATTAAATACAAAATTTGGGACGTTTACTCCATCATTCCAAGACTTATGTACTGAAGAGATGGTGTAATTATCATTTAAGATAATTTTCATAAAATCCCTGTTTCCATTGCAGTTGTTTTCAAAATAAAATTTATCACAAAGATTTTCAAGAAACTGAATATATGTCTCTTGAGTAATACTTTTCTTATTCTCGAATAACCAACGCAATGTAGCATATAGCCAGTTTTTATAGATTCGGGATGGATTAGAAACATGAAACATAGAAAGCAACATTATTGCATTCTTGGTTTTATCATTGGTTTCTTGAGTATCAATGGAATCGCCATTGTCGATACCAAAAACATTTTTATAGTAATAATTCTTTGATTCTTCTTTTTTAATTTCCCATAAAGACCAATGCTCATTTTCTGAACGTAGTGAATTTGACTTAATAATATATTTATCAAATAAATATCGACAAGATAGCAATGTATCTATGAAATTTACAATCTTTTCTTTGTTCCAGTCTTCATTGTCAAAAGCACGCCAAAGTTCTTTTTCATCCAGAGGAATCTCTTTAAAGGTAGTTTTGTTAATGCCAGTAGGAAATTTTTCTAGATAAATTTTCAAGATATGCATTAAGAAGTTAGGGAAATCAATAACGGAATTAAAACGCCCATCTGTCTGCTCGTTTGTTTTTTCTTGGGAAGAGTGAATATCCCCATTATTGGCGGTTATCAATTGACGAATTGATTGTTCTTCATTTGCGGAGCCGTTATCTGAATGTTGAGTTTTTTCTGTATCAGCAATATTCTCAATAATTTCATTAAATTTTTTTGGAATAGTATTTTCCCAATTCTTGCCAAAAATATTTTCTCTAAGTGACTGGTTGATTCCTATTACAACATATCGGCTCATGTCAGAACACGCATCCCAAATTTTGGCAAAAATAGAGCGTTCACTATCTGTGTCTAAAACCTTCATCAAAGTAGCCTTGATAATCTCATGTTTTTCTAATTGCTCTCCCCGCGTATTCATAATTTCAAAGTAATGATTGAGGTCGGTGTCTTCGGGTACTTCGGTTCTAATAATTTTAACGTTTTCTTGTAAGAACTCTGCCAAACACCTTCCTTCTTTTTCTGTTCTCTCAGTTTCCCAATATTTTTTTATTGATTTTAAAGCATTTTTAAAAACATCAGGTATAGAGTCGGAGTCAAGATCTCCTAAGGCATCGTCGGAGTCATGTCTATGCTCAAAGTATACGTTTCTAACAAAGGTATCTGATTTTAAGTAGTGCATGATTTTTAAGTAGTGCATGATTAAAGTCAGTGTGGTCAATCGTTGTTGTCCGTCTATGACTTCTAAACCTCCATTTCCTCTTTTATAAATGACTAAGCTTCCAATATAATAATTATTCTTATTTTTCTTATTTTTCTTATTTTTCTCATTTTTCTCATATGCATTCCATAGGTCTTGAATAAGAAGGCTGATTTCATCATCTCCCCATGCGTAATTACGTTGATAAATAGGAATAATATATTTGTCTTTATTTAAATTTAATAATTCATTTATGGTTAATGTTTTTACGTAATCATTATTTGTTTTCATCTTTAATTTCCAAAATCTCTTTTATTTTAGGGTCTACATGTTTTGAAAAATTGACTTTTCCGGTTTGTTGAATAAAACGCATGACTTGTTCGGGTGTTATGGATCTTTCAATATAAGAAATTAATCCAGCTTTATCATGAACTTTATCATGAACTTTATCATGAACTTTATTTTCAATGGTCTTAAAGGTAATACGCTGATATTCTACCCGAGTACGGTAAGCCCATAGAAAAGCTTTGGTTATAAATTCTTCAAAATGGCTTTCTCCAAATTTATCAAAGTAGAACAATACGGTACATTCAAATAAATTTCTAATGTATTTATCACCAGTTCGATAGCTGTATTTATGATTGTTTAAAAAAGCCATTACTCCTTTTTCTAAATCAATTCCATTAATAGAATGAATTTTATCTAACAATCCATCCTTTTCTTTGAATAGTTTTTCATAGATGGCTGTATAATGTTCAATGTAATCAAAGAAATATTTTCCATTGATTAACACTTGTGTGGCCTGAAATGCTGATATTGATCGATATAAAAATGGATTTTCATGTAATAATTTTTGTATGGTATGAGTAGATAATATTCCGTGTAAGTAAGGATAATCAACTTTTTCATGAACGCCTTTAAATGTATCTAATTCATCTGATGTAAATATTTCTGCATTCTCTTTGTAATGCCAGCGGCGAAGTCTAAATAAGATATAATTGATAATTTTATCTAAATTATTTATATCATTAGACATTGCAGATTTTTCCCAGCGTTCGACACATTGGTGAATGACCTTCTCGTCTTTATCCCTTATGTCTCTTAAATGATAGGCTTTTAAGAGGTCATAAGATTCTAAAGGTTTGCCTCTGGCATTTTGTGAATCAAAAAATTGAAAAGCCTCATCTAAGTCATTTAATTCAATACAAACCATTTCACACCTGTTAAGGAGGTAATCCTTAAATTCATTTGTGAAATTATAGTTTTTAAGAAAATTATAGTTCGTTGTAATATTATTTTTGCTGATGCTATGATTCGGTTTTTCCTTTAAAAGAGACACATCCTTCCCCAGCTTATGAAGCAATAACGAGAGTGTAATAAGCCGCTGTTGGCCATCTACTATTTCAGAACAGTCTTTATCTTTATTTTTATTTAAAACAATTGTTCCGATGCGGTATATTTTTTTCCCCTCCCTAAAATTTTGGAGCAGGTCATCGATTAATTGTTGTACATTTTTGATTGTCCATTTGTATGGTCTTTGATAATTAGGGATACTCAAATTTAATTTAAATATGTCATCAATCTTGAGTATTTCTGCTTTTTCTATGCTCATATAGATACCCCTTAGTATGAAAAATAGGTAAACATTATAGACTACAATCGGCAAACTACTACCGACATATCATCATAAACTCTTTGTTTTGCAATTAATTTACGAAATACAGTCAGACGGGACTTATCGTTATCATATTGTTGCCAAATTTTTTCTCTTATTTCTTCCGATAGGGCGTCGCTTAGGCCGTCTGAACAAAGCAGCAGGCTTTCTCCTGCTTTAAGCGTAAGTTCGATATGACACATTTTGTCTTGGAATTCGGAATAATCTGCTGCTAGATAAGAAGAAACGCCGCCATATATGGTGGCGAACTCTTCTTCTTTTTTATCCGACAAATCATCCAGCAATTCGGAGAGTATCGAGTGATCTTGGGTCAGTTGCTTCCATTTTCCTTGTGTATCAATCAAATAGGCGCGACTGTCGCCTACGCTGATGATTTTGGTTTTGCCGGTGGTTTGGTCGATTTCGGCGGCAACAAAAGTGGTTGAGGAACCAAAATAATCTTCCGCCAACTCTTTAGATAAAGCGGCTTGTATATGATTGATGGTTTGACGGCTGAGTTTGGCTGTACGGCTTAATAGGTGCATGGCTAATTTGCTGGCTTTTTCGGGATGGTTGCTATTGGAAATGCCGTCAGCTATCCCGATGATAAAGTGTGGACGGGTTTCAAGACGTGTTTCAGCGGTTTTGAGTTTATATTGAAACACTTGTTCGCCGTTAAAAAGGGCATCTTGGTTGTGTTGTTTGTTGCTGCCGATTTGTTGGCAAAAGGTAATTTTGCAAAATTTGTTCATGATTTATCCATTTGTTGGGTGAATATTCGCTGCAGGCTTTTCATCGTTTCTAACCCTCCGGATTTACACTTGGGTAATACGTTTGAAATTTGATGATTAAGGTTAAAGGACGTCTGAACAGTTTTCAGACGGCCTTTACTGCGTTTAACCAAGTACTAATTAACTGCTAATTTTGTCATGTTTTAATACATCCATCGAAACCCGAATACACATTTAAAAAGGAAATCAAACATGAAAAAATTCTTATTGACCGCCATCGTTGCTTTGTCTGCCGCTACTGCCGGTGCCAGCGATTATATCGAACACAAAATCTACGGCGACAAAAACTTCGAGCAAAATCGTGCTAAAGCCGTAAAAATATTGGAACAACGCGGCTATCAAGTTCACGATGTTGAAGCCGATAGCCGTCGCGGCCAGCCTGTATTGGATATCGAGGCTTTTAAAGATGGTCGTGAGTACGACATTGTTTTGTCTTACCCTGATTTGAAAATTATTAAAGAACGCATCGATTATTAATATTTCGATATAAAGTGGATTGTCGCAGGGCTTTTAGTTCTGCGACAGTTTGCTATTTAGGCATTTAAAGAATGTAAATTATCTAAAATAAATGAACTAAATATGCTTTTTATTTTCCATTTAATTCAAAGCGTTTGATGTTGGGAGTCATGATATGAGTTTGAATGATTGGAAGGAAGATGGTCGGCCGAAGCAGATGGGTGACCAAGAAAAACCTTTAAACGACGGCGCAGCTGCCGAATCCCAACAGGATGTTGATTTTTGGGATCACAATCAAAACGGTGTTGCTGAAAACGAAGTTGAGACTGTGGCTGACGCGGTAGAAATTCAGGAAGTGGTTGAATATCCTGAGATGCCGTCTGAAAAAAACGAGAAGAAAGCCAAACGTAAAAAAGACAAGGCGAAAAAGAAAAAAAATAAAGCTGAGGATTTGAATGCGTCTGATCTGTTGGGTACGAATAAGGGCGTGGAAACCATGTTCCGCAACGCCGTACGCTCGGAGATGGAATTGTTGGCGCTGGCGGCAACTAAAGCGAACATTATGATTTCGCTGAATGGTTTTATTGTTTCTGCACTGATGATTTCGGGGGCGTTTATTTTTTCATCGTCGCCCGAGTTTTTGATTCCGGCTAGTACGTTTATGATTACTGCTGCAGCATCTATCGTGTTTGCGTTGCTTTCTGCTTCGCCGGAACGTATCGGCAAAATGCAGGCGGCGCGGACATGGTTTAAGGATTTTATCCGCGGCCGTTCTAAGCTGCGGGACTTGAAAACCCGCCTCAGCAGTACCGAAACGCGCTTTTTTGGCGGCAGCCAACCCAATATTTTGATTTATGAAGACCGTGTGAAACTGCAAAAAGATCAATATTGGGAAATGATGCAGGAGATTATGGGCGACCGTAAACAAATCTATGAAAAGATGAGCGACCATCTTTATTGGCTTGGTTTGTTGGCGGACAAACAGTTCAAATACATCAATTTGTCTTACGCGGTATTCCGCTGGGGCTTGCTGGCTTCACTGGTGGCGTTTATCGGCGTGAAAACATTGCCGTCATTGCTGATACCGCCGGCCAACAATGCGGCAGAGCTGCGTTCGCTGGGAATCAATATGTTTAACGGTGTGTACGAGCCTTCCGCCGTACAACAGCTTCCGGACGGTAATTTGCTGATTGCGGAAGACGAACCCAACCATGCATTCAGTATCATCAGCATTGATAAAACGGGCAGGTTTGTGGAAGACGAGGCATTGGATACGCGCGTGATTACCGGTTTCAAACGCCGTCTCAGCGACTTGGAGGCTTTGGCGCGCGATGATGAAGGCTTTATCTACGCGCTGACTTCACATTCGCGCACCCGTAAAGGCAACCGCTCACCCGACCGCGAACATCTGATGCGCTTTAAAATCCAAGACGGCAATGTGTTGGGGCTGACCAGTTACGACAATTTGACGCAGGTTTTGGAAACCGATCACAAGCTGCATGATTTGATTCGCGAGCGAACCAAGGCAGAAGTTTCTTTTGAAGAAATCAATATTGAGGGCATGGCGTTTGATCCGGTGAAAAAACGTCTTGTTTTGGGCTTCCGTGATCCTGAGTTCAACAATATGGCTTTGGTCGCATTTATCAGCAATCCGAAAGATGTGTTTGAGCGCAATGCCAAGCCTGAGTTTGATGAAGTGGCGGTGATTGATATTGATGGCGGCGGTATCCGTTCCCTCAACTATGATCCTGTGTTGAAAACCTACGTTATCGCCAATGAAGTGAAGGATGAGAATGGACAGAAATTCTCACAACTGTGGACTTGGAGCGGTAATCCGACCGATGAACCGCAAAAAATCTCCCTGCCTAATCTGCAACACATCACCAACGTTGAAGCTGTTGATTCGATTACCATTAACGGCAAGCCGCAGATGATTTTGATGGGTGACGAAGGTAATGCTTCGCAGAAAATTACTGCCAAGTATATGTTGGTAGATTACAGTCAGTTGGGTAAACAGTAAGTTATCTCGGCTGATGGATAAAAGGCCGTCTGAAACCGATAGTTTATGGTTTCAGACGGCCTTCAAGCCATTGATGACGCGTTTGTAGCAGGTATAAACCAATGCCGCGCAGGCCAGCCACATAAGGATATAGAAAGTCGAATGGAAGCTGCCGGCGATTGCATACCATACTGCCAATGCGCCGATAAAGAATGCGCGGTCGCTTTTGCCGAATGGCCCGTCATAACGACGGCCGTTGCCATGAACTTGTCCCAAAACGCCACAAAACTCGGTCATTGCCGCCAGCCAAATAAACAGGGCGATTTGCACGCCGCCGAAGGGCGCGATGAAGGCAAAAGGCAGATACAAAGCAGCATCGGCGGCAATATCGGTGATTTCATTCAAATAACCGCCTAATGCCGATTGCTGGCCGAACTCCCTTGCCAACATGCCGTCGATTGCATTCAGCGCCATGCGGACAAACAACCAGATCGGCAAAAGCCAGAATAATGTGGATACACCTGTAAACAATGCTAAAAGTAAACCGATCAAAATGGAAACAGCGCAGGCAAACAGAGTGACCTGATTAGCAGTAATGCCTTTTTGATACAGTCGCTTAACAATGGGGCGCAACAGGTTTTGAAATTTTGGTTTCAGGGCGTAGATGCTCATAATTATGCTATATAAAAGAAAATGAAGTGCCGTGATTATAGACGAAATCCGTTATAATCCGTCAATCTTCAAATCACGCGGTTCGCAAACCTCCCGCGTTAACAAAACTAGGAATTTACTATGGAAAAACAGCAGGCCCTCGTTATTTTTTCGGGCGGGCAGGATTCAACAACCTGCCTGATTCAGGCAATTCAAACATATGGCCGTGAAAATGTGCAGGCCATCACTTTTCAATATGGACAACGCCACGCCATCGAATTGGAGCGCGCGCGTTGGATTGCCCAAGATTTAGGCGTGAAGCAGACCGTACTCGATTTGAGCCTGATGCAACAGATTACGCATAACGCGTTGATGGATGATACAGCGTCCATTGAAACAGCTTCAGACGGCCTGCCCAATACATTTGTAGATGGACGCAATGCTTTGTTTTTGCTGTACGCCGCTATTTATGCCAAAGGGCAGGGGATACACCATATCATTGCCGGCGTGTGCGAAACCGATTTTTCCGGTTATCCCGACTGTCGCGATGTGTTCGTCAAGTCGATGAATGTTACGCTGAATCTGGCTATGGATTACGCTTTTCAAATCCACACGCCCTTGATGTATTTAACCAAAGCGCAAACTTGGGCATTGGCGGATGAAATGGGTGTGTTGGATTATATTCGCGAGCATACGCATACCTGTTATAACGGTGTGGTCAGCGGTTGTCATGAATGCCCAAGCTGTATTTTGCGCGAACGCGGCTTGTCAGAATATTTGGAAAGCAAAAAGGCCGTCTGAATCAAGAGAGGCCTATATTTCCAATATCCATTTGTACGAAAAGGCCGTCTGAACAATTCGTTTCAGACGGCCTTTGGCTATGTATTTTGTTCTGCTTAGAACAGCAAATCTTCCGGTTCGCTGCTTGCCGGAGTCTCTTTTACAGGAGCAGAGGCCGGGGCAGTAGCCGGTTCGGAAGCGGCTTTAGGCGCGGAAGCAGGCGTCTCGGCAGGAGTAGTTGCCGGTTTGGCAGCAGGTTTTGCCGGTTTCACCGGAGTCGGACGAACGCTTTGTTTCGGTTCGGATGCTGCCTTGTTTGTATCGTCGGTAGCATCGACTTCGATTTCAGTGCCTTGAGGCAATACCACATCTTTAGCAGGAGCCGGTTTCGGCATGACTTTAGGTTTGCTGTAAGCATCCGTGCCGCTGGTCCATACTAAAGACTTCAAAGGAGATTTGAGTTTTACACCTTTGGCGCAGGTCAGACAGTTTGCCGCGCCGGTGCGACCTTTCAGGATCGCATCTACACGCGCGGCAGGAATGGTTTTACCGTGCGCTTTTGCCCAGGCGGCAATGCTTTTTTTCAGTGCAGCCGTATCAAGGTTTTTCTTGTCGTATGGGTCACGATAGGCAGCCAGCCATAAGTTTTGGTTGGCATCTTCGTTCAGACTTGCCATTTGGTAGATAACGGAGGCAGGGGAACCTGTTGCGATGGTTTTGGCAAATTCCAATGCATCAGGCGATTTCATGCGCACGCAACCATGGCTGCGGACGCCAGGTACGCTGGCAGGGGCATTGGTGCCGTGAATGCCAAGGCTCAATTTAGGGTCGCCAAGACGGACAAATACCGGGCCCAGCGGATTGTTTGGGCCGGCCGGTACGCTTTTTACGCCGTCATTGCGTTCTTTTTGAATAGATTTAGGGATGTGCCAAACCGGGTTGTAGGCTTTTGCGCCGATTTTATGTTCGCCCAGGTTGGTTTGGGTCATGGCTTTACCGACAGCAACAGGATAAATTTTGCTCAGTTTGCCATTGTCGTAGAGGAACAAACGCTGTTGCGTAATATTGATAACGACGTGTTGTCCGGAAGAGGCGGGGGAGACGTCTGGAATAAGTGTGTTTGCAGCAGCGGCTGAAGTTAAAAGGGCGGCTGTCAGGCCGAACAGTATTTTTTTCATGTCGTCTTTTTTTGTAGGGTTTGAAATGAAAGTTTTTGGCGCATGATACCTGAAACTCTGTGTTTTTGTGAGAAAATATGCGCTTTCGGTATTAGAAGACAGTCAGACGGCCGGTAAGCGGCTGTCTGATGGAAACGGTATGAGTGTGAAAGAACGGTATCAAAAGGCGGAAATTTTTTCTTTGGATTATGAGGGCAGGGGTGTTGCCAGAGTTGATGGGAAGACCGTATTTATCGGCGGTGCGCTGCCTGGGGAGCGTGTAACGTTTGTCATACATAAAGAGAAAAAACAGTTTGCTGAGGCTCAAGTTGAAAAGGTTTTGAAGGCTTCTTCCGAACGTGTCGAGCCAGGGTGTTGTTATTTTGATACATGTGGCGGCTGTTCGCTTCAACATGTTTCTTTCGGAGCGCAAGTTGCGTTAAAGCAACGGATTTTGGAAGAGCAGTTGGAACGGATAGGTAAGGTCAAGCCTGAAATAATTTTACCTCCCTTATATGGTTACTCCTGGTATTATCGCGATAGGGCACGTTTAAGTGTTTCGGTGGATAAGCAAGGCCGTCTGAAACTCGGTTTTCAGGCCAAAAAAAGCCATGATGTTATCAATATCCGCCATTGCCAGATTTTGCCTAAACATGTGTCCGATAGATTGCCTGATGTCCGCAATTTGCTGCAAAAGCTGCATGATGACGGTGTGAAAGTGAAATTTGTTGAGTTTTATTGCGGAAAAAATGTGACCGTATTCAACATTCGTTTCGTAAATCAACCGTTTGGACAAATATTAAGCGAATTGCGTAATTGGTTTGATAAGATATTGTCGGGTGCTGAAAAGGCATGGCAAATATGGCTGCAGGATCATGCCGAGTCCTTGCCGTTTTACCCTGAGAACGCGTCTGCCCTGAACTATACTTTTGCTCAATTTGATGTGGAAATGCCTTACAAGCCGGGTGATTTTACGCAGATTAATGCGCAATTGAACGAAGTGATGGTGGCAAGGGCGGTCAGGCTTTTAAACCCTCAAAAAGGGGAGAGGATTGCCGATTTGTTTTGCGGTTTGGGCAATTTTAGTTTGCCGCTGGCAAAAAGTGGTGCATCGGTTGTCGGTATTGAAGGTGCCGATTATTTGGTCGATAGGGCAAGGGAAAATGCACGACTGAATCGTTGTGCCGAGAATATGACGTTTTCTGTTGCCGACTTGTTCGATACCGATGAAAAGACTGTTGAGTCGTGGGGGCAATTTGACAAGATGTTGCTGGATCCGCCGAGAAACGGAGCTTATGCTGTTGTCAAATCGCTACACAAACCGTTTTTGCCTCAGAAGATAGTATATGTTTCGTGTAATCCATCAACATTTGCACGAGATGCCGGTGTCTTGGTTGATAAGGGCTATAAGTTTAAGGCGGTAGGAATCATGAATATGTTTGCACAAACCTCACATGTTGAATCCATTGGTGTATTTGAGTTGTAAATTGGTATCAAGTCCTTTATGTGGGTAGGGTTTCTAATGTGAAAATGGGTGCGTTCATGTTATCATCATTCGTTTGGGGAATTAATAGCGTTGAAGTTGCGTGTAAAGCAACAGATGTTAATAAATGCAGTTTGCAGCACAAGACCGGGAGGTGTTCTTGAACTATCAACTTTTAACTATTCTTTTGCTGGTGCTTTTTTTGCTGGTGTTGGTTTTTGTTCGTCATAAACAAAGTAACAATTCAGACAAACAAAGCGTACATGCATCAAAAAGCGGCCGTACATCTGCTGCTCATACAGCCTCCTCTGAGGATGGAAGCGACTGGATCGAGAAAGTGAACCAGACAGTTTCCAATGCGGATAATCAAGACTGGGAATGGGGCGGAAGCGGCTCAAACGATGCAACAGCTTCTGTTTCCGCACAAGAAGTGGATCCGCTGACCGAATATCAGGTTTATAAACAGTTCGGCTATGAGAGCAAAGCAGCAGAGTCTTTGGCCGGTTATCTCAATACTTTGGAAGACGGCGCTCCGGAAAAGCTGGTTCATGAATTAATCGGTTTGAATCTGCGGGTCGGTAATATCGACATGCTGGCGGATACACTTGAGCGTCATAGTGCCTCACTTTCAGAAGACAGCGTAGCCGAATACCTGAAAGCCGGTCTGGCTTTGGACTCTACTAACCTGCGCCTGCGTGTTTTTGCCGAGCGTTATCTCGGTTGGAATATGCAGGAAGTGGACCGTCAAATTGGCGAACAAAGCGGTTTGGAAGTTGCTTCCGACGAACATATTGCTTTTGAGAGCGATTCGGTTGAACGCATTGTCGTTCCTGGTATGGGCAAACATGCGCCTATCGTATTAGGTAAGAAAGATTTTGGCGAAATCAGCCCTGAAGAGATGGGTGCGGTTATTGGTTTTGCCAAACCGGAACGCAGTGCAAAAATCCTGAAAGACAAGATTAGCTACGAGACTGCTTTGCATCAATACAACAAAGCAATCCAAACTTCTGCGAAGCCTGCTGGTCTCATTATCGATGCCTTGCGTCTGGATTATCAGAATGAAGAAGTAGGGCAGTTTGCCAAGCATCTGTGGAAGCTTTACCACTCTTTGGGTCAATATGGCCGTCAAGTAAAAGAACGTATGCTTGGTTGGGGTTATAGCCTTGGTTATCACGAAATTTTTGATGATTTGGAAAAAGGGCCGTCTGAACAGCAAATTAAAGAGATTGGCTTGAAACGCGGTTATATCCAGCCAAGTTCTTTGCAGATGAAAGCCAAATATCGTGAGTTGGTTCAAAAAGACTCTTCAGTCATCAGCGCGAGCTCTTCACCTGCAGATGAAGCCGTGAAAGAAGTCGAATCTTTGTTGGCCTATGGTCAGTTGGATTTGGCCATCGGTACTTTGGAACAGGCTGTTTTGCAGTATCCTCAAGAATCGCAGTTGTACATTATCTTGTTTGATTTGTACGAACGCGTTGAAGATTGGGGACGTTTGGAACAATTTCTGCGCTTGTTGCGTGAGCGTGTTGTCAGCCTGCCTGAAGAGGTTGTCTTGGCAATGAGCCGTCTCTTGCAACGAATGAACCAATATTCAAAAAAATAAGATAATCGTAGAAAGTACGAGTGATGAATAATCATTTACCAAAAATTAAAACCATACGGGTTATGTTACAGGAGATGGGTGAGCAACAGCAGGCGGTATTCCGTATGGCATTTAAAATGCACAATACGACGAATTACGTCATCGTTTCCCCTGATTCTGATGAAAAACCGGATTTGGTATTGGTTGATACCGATACTCCGGCAGGTGTAGAAGCTTGGAAAGAGTCGAAGAAAACTTATCCGGAAGTACCTGTGGCTATGTTTTCTTCCGAGTTGCCGACAGTAACGACTCCTTATTTGGCTAAGCCGGTCAAATTTGATACTTTGTTTCCTGTTTTGCGCAGCCTGGCTCAAGGCGGTAATGTTTTTGAGCCGTCTGAGCAACAAGCGGCTGAAGAGAATAAAAGACAATCAAATTCCGATGGCACTAGAAAAGCAACCATTCGCCGATTTAATCCAAATAAAGGCTTGTTGGGCGCGCTGAAATTTGCCAGTCAAGGACATCAAGATGTTGCTGTCTTGCATGAAGGCAAGCCGATATTAATCGTGTTTCCTAGTATTCAGCGTGTACTGTTGACAGTCAGTGCCAATGAGTTGGAGAAATTGTGTAAGAACGATAACTTGGCTGTCGTGTGTAAGGCTGTTCCTGATAATCCTCAATGGAAAGAAAAAGCCAAAGTCACCATTATGTCATGCTTGTGGCAAATGGCTATTTGGACTGCATCAGGCCGTCTGATTTATCCGATGACGCCGCAAACTGTTTTTACACTCAAGCGGTGGCCAAACTTAACCCGTTTGGCACATGTTCCGGAATCTATGCGTCTGTCGGCATTTCTGACGAAAACGTCTGTTAATCTGAACATCCTCTATAAAGTTATGCCTTTAGAAATGCCTGATATTTTGAACTATTTATCGGCAACATATATGACCGGCTTTTTGGCGACAGATACAGAGTTTGCAACTGATGCGAACAATACGCCTTCATTGAACGAACAGATTGATGTGAATAGCAAAGACGTACCTGAAACAGCAATGAGCAAAGAGGCTCAAAAAATTGCCGGTCCGTCGAAAGAACAACCTCGCGGCCTGTTGCAACGCCTGATGCGTAAGTTGCTGGGTAAATCGTAAAGGACACGTCATGAAAGAAAATAAAATTATCTTTACCGGTCCTGTTGGCGTAGGTAAAACCACTGCAATTTCAGCTTTATCTGATGAACCACCGGTTCAAACCGATGCATCCGCATCCGATATGACACTTGTCCGCAAGGGGTACACGACTGTAGCGATGGATTACGGTGTCATTCATTTGGATGAGGAAACCAAGGTCCATCTTTATGGTACGCCTGGTCAGGAGCGTTTTAATTTCATGTGGGAAATTCTGAGCCAAGGCAGTATGGGTTTGGTGCTTCTTTTGGATAATACAAGAAGCAATCCATTGAAAGACTTGCAATTCTTCTTGGATGCATTCCGGGAATTGCTGAAAAAAGCGCCTTTGGTTGTAGGGGTAACGAAGATGGATATCCGATCCTTACCAAGCGTGGATGTTTATCAAAAATATTTAGCACAGAATAATTTTAATGTACCGGTTTTTGAGATTGATGCGCGTCGAGAAGACGATGTAAAACAATTGGTTACTGCCATGTTGTTCTCAATTGACCCCGGATTAGAGGTATAAGATGGAAGCGACACTTTCTTTACAAGCAAATTTATATCCTAAGATTACACCGGCGGGTGCGTATTATGCTGTTTCAAATGATACGCCCAGTGCCAGCAGAACTTTATTGTATGGCCTGTTGCGTGCAGAGCCGTCTGAAACCATCAGCAGCGAAAAAATCTTGGCATGGGCGGATACCAGCGACATCAATACTGCTTTGAACCTGCTGTATCGGCTCCAACGCTTGGAATTTTTGTATGGTGATGAAGAAATCAGCACAGACGATATCCATTTGACTGACGAGCAATTGCCTACATTGTTGGAACAGTTGTCCAATTCTGGCAAAGCTTTATTGGCTGATGAAAACGGTTTGTATTTCGCCAATGCCAATTTTCATCACGAGGCTGCGGAAGAGTTGGGCCTTTTGGCGAGCGAAGTGGCTAAAATGGAAGACAATCACCGTCTTTTGATTCGCAATAACCTGCATATCAATAATAGTGCATGGGGTATTTGTGATCCTTCAGGCCAAAGTGAATTGACCTTTTTCCCTCTGTATATTGGCATGACCAAGCTGATTTTGGTAATTGGCGGAATGCCTGACTTAAATAAAGAGGCTTTTGTTACTTTGGTTAAAGTGCTGTACCACCGATACGGCAGCCGTTGATTTTTGCCTGACCGATATTTATTTTAGAATGGAGCGACTATGCAACAACTATTAATCTCTGTATTAAGCGATTTGAACAATACCTCTGCTGATATCACTGCTTCTGCAGTTATTTCTACAGACGGCCTGCCGATCGCAACCATGCTGCCTTCCCACCTGAATGCAGACCGTGTAGGTGCGATGTCGGCAACGCTTTTGGCATTGGGTAATCGTTCCGTACATGAGTTGGCTTGCGGTGAGTTGGATCAGGTAATGGTTAAAGGTAAAAATGGCTATATTCTGTTGAGTCAAGCAGGTGAAAATGCAGTGTTGGTATTGATGGCAAAAGAAAGCGGTAAATTGGGCTTGATTTTGTTGGATGCGAAACGTGCGGCCAAACAAATTGCTGAAATCTTATAAAGTTTTATAAATTAAAAAGATATAAAATATTTTTGTTTTTATATAGATTGTTGCTTGACAAGTTTCTGATATTTTCTATATAATTCCATCTTTAATTCCCCGATAGCTCAGTCGGTAGAGCGACGGACTGTTAATCCGCAGGTCCCTGGTTCGAGCCCAGGTCGGGGAGCCAAATTTTAAAACCACCATCTTGTATGGTGGTTTTTATTTTATCTATTTATTGGTATTTTAAACATATTAATAATGCGTGGTGAGATGGTTGCAGTTAATGCTTCAATTTTCAGACGGCCTACCAGCATATTTAAATATCTCATTTATTTTTTAAGCTATACATAATATTTATAGAAGAAATAATATCTTGTTGTTATCTATGGAAAACGCACATACATTACATTCTTCACCACGCTTTCGGTTCGCATTAAAAAATGCGGCATGGCATTTGTTGATTAGTCTGATTTTGGCAGGATTGGCCGCTTTGTTGGTATTTGGAGTTTGGTATCCTTATCCGTATGCCGAACTGACAGGCGGATTGGCTTTATATAAACTGGTCATTTCAGTAGATATTGTTTGCGGCCCGTTGCTGACTTTGATTCTTGCCAGCCCGAGCAAGAAACTTAAAGAGAGGATTATTGATTTTTCCTTAATCGGCATGATTCAGCTGGTTGCTTTAATTTATGGTTTGTACAACGTATCTTTGGCGCGTCCAGTGGTTTCCGCATTCGAAACCGATAGGATAAATGTGGTAACTGCTGCAGAAATTGATGTAAATGATTTGAGCCATGCTCCGAAGGATTTGCAGGATTTATCTTGGTTTGGCGTACGCCGTGTTGGGTTGCGTGAAGCGATGAGCCCGGACGAAGCTAACCAAGGTCTTGATTTGTCTTTGAAAGGTGTTGAACCGAGTATGAGGCCTTCTTGGTGGTTGCCAGATTCGCAGCAGGAACGTGAGAAAATTCGTAAAGCAATGAAACCGTTGTCTGTCTTGGCAAAAGCCCGTGGCATGAATGAGGAGTCAATTTTGGAACAGGCTTCGCTGAGAAATGATGGGAAAGAGTTGTATTTCTTGCCGTTTACCAGTGCGCGAAGTAAAGAATGGGTTGTGATATTGAATGAACAGGCAGATTTCTTGGGTTATGCGCCGATTGATGGTTTTATCAAGTAAGAAAAGGCCGTCTGAAAGCTGGTAAGTGCTGGTATAGGCTGTTTTTAAAAGAAAATATGCTGTCAGATTTTGCCTTTCTTTCGTCAAACTGATAAACTGATTGCCATTATTGTTGATCGAGGCATAAATTTTTCATGAAAGACGCAGAGCAGAGTAGTTGTTATACCGCTTCTTTCCCTTTATTTATGCCCGAACTTTGGCAGTCTGTCCGTTTTAAGCGGAACGGCTGCCTTTTTGTATTTTAAAGGAACGCAATCATTATGGATTTCAGTTGGTTGGCAGAGCCGCATACTTGGATAGGCTTTGCCACGCTTCTGGTTTTGGAAGTTGTTTTAGGTATTGATAACCTTGTTTTCGTAGCGATTTTGGCAAACAAGGTCAAACCGTTGCAACGGGATAGGGCGCGGATAACGGGCTTGGGTTTGGCTGTCGTTATTCGGATTTTTATGCTGGGCTTTATGGCGCACATCATGACGCTGACGCGTCCTTTGTTTGAGTTGGGCGGTCTGGAGATTTCCGGTAAAGATATGATTATGTTTGCCGGCGGTATTTTCCTGCTTTATAAAGCGACTACTGAGTTGCACGAACGCCTTGAAGGCCACAATCAATTTGCTATTGCTGAAGGGCAGAAGAAGCATTCTGCTTTTTGGGGCGTTGTGGTGCAAATCTTGATTTTGGATGCGGTTTTCTCTATCGATTCTGTCATTACGGCAGTGGCGATGGTGGATCATATTGTGGTGGCAATGGGTGCGGTTGTTGTGGCGATGACGGTGATGATTTCCGCCAGCAAACCGTTGACTGCTTTTGTCGACAAGCATCCGACCGTCGTGATGTTGTGTTTGGGTTTCTTGTTGATGATTGGTTTCAGTCTGATTGCGGAAGCCTTCCATTTCCATATTCCGAAAGGCTATTTGTATGCGGCGATCGGCTTCTCGATTTTGATCGAACTGTTTAATCAGGTTTCGCAAAAGAATGCCCGCAAAAATGACTACATCAGCACTTCTTGGCGTAAGCGCACCGCTGAAAATGTGTTGGGCATGATGGGTATCCGCGAAAGCATTTTGGCAAAAGCAGGCGATAATGGCGGCGATGACGAGCATTTTGAAGAAAACGAAAAATCCATGATTCGCAGCGTGCTGACTTTGGCGGAGCGTCCGATTATGGGTGTGATGATTCCGCGTCGGGAAATCGAGAAATTGGATATTTCCCAAAGTCGGGAAGAACAAAATGCGCAGTTGAAAAATACGCCGTATAGCCGTTTGTTGGTTGTTGGTAAGGCAGGTGTAGATGAGCCGTTGGGCTATATCAGTAAAAAAGATTTGCTGAACCAGCTGCTTGAATCGGGAGAAATCAATATTCAGACGGCCTTGCGCCAGCCGTTGATTTTGCCGGATAGTACGACGGCGTTGAATGCGATTGAATTGTTCCGTCAAAGCAGCGCGGATTATGCGTTGGTGGTGGATGAGTTTGGCGCGGTGCTGGGTATGGTGACTATGAAAGATTTGTTGGAAACCATTGCCGGTGAGTTCCCCGAGGAATTCGAGCGTGAGGAAGAAGAAGCTGCTCCGGCCAGTCAGGATGAAACGCTGTCTGTGGATGGTGCATTGGAGTATGTGGAATTGGCTTCTCAATTAAACCTGCCTGTTCAAGAGGAAGACACGGATTTCCATACCGTTGCCGGCTTGATTATGGAAGAATTGCAAAGTATTCCTGATGTGGGCGACTTCATCGATTATCATGGCTGGCGTTTTGAAGTGGTTGAGAAGGACGGACAACGGATTGCCCGTGTAAAAATCAACCGTTTGCCGGAAGAAGAATAAGTAAAGGCTAATATAGTAAAGGCCGTCTGAAAATGTTCAGACGGCCTTTTTATTGATTCAACTTTAGTTACCGTAATGTCCCGATCCTAAGATTCGGTGTGAATGTGCGCCGGTTGCATGGTGGGGATTGCTCGGAACTTGATTGCACCAACAGGCTGCAAGCCAGGCAAAAGCGGCTGCTTCGACCCATTGCGGGTCAAGATGGAGCTTGGCTGTGCTGTGCAATTTGGTGTCGGGAGAAAACAGGGTTTCCAAGTCTTGCATCAAAACCGGATTGCGGATGCCGCCGCCGCAGATATAAAGATTATGAATTGCTGGAGCAGCTTGTTTGGTCGCATCAAAAATGGTTTGTGCAGTATAAAGGACCAATGTGCGTATCACATCTTCCGGCTTTTCATTACCTTTCAGACGGCCTTGAAGCCAGCTTAGGGAAAACAATTCTCGGCCTGTACTTTTCGGATAAGGGCGGCTGAAGTAAGGATGGTCGAGTAGGGAAGCGAGCAGGTCTGGGAGGACTTTGCCTTGTGCGGCTTTTTCCCCGTTTTTGTCGTAAGGCTGTCGCCAAATATGTTGCATCCATGCATCCATCAGCATATTGCCGGGGCCGGTATCGAAGCCGAAAGAAGGGCTGTCGGGCGGAAGAATGCTGATATTGGAAATGCCGCCAATGTTGAGTACGGCACGAGTTTCATTCGCATCTTGAAACAACGCTTCGTGAAAAGCTGGGACGAGGGGCGCACCTTGACCGTTGCAGGCAAGGTCGCGGCTGCGGAAGTCGCCGACCGTGAAAATGCTGGTCAGTTCGGCCAATAGGGGGAGGTTGACCAGTTGAATGCTGTAACCGTGTTCAGGCGCATGGCGGATGGTTTGTCCGTGGCAGCCGATTGCGGCAATGTCTTTGGCCGACAGGTTTTGTTCTGCCAATAGTTGCTGGACGGTTTGGGCGTATAGGCGGCTGAGTGTTTGTGCCAGGATATTGCTTCTGTGCAATTCATTTTCGCCTATGTCTTGCAGTGCCAACAATTCTTGGCGCAGGCCGTCTGAATAGGGTAGGAAGCTGTGGGCAACGGCGCGTTGCCATTGCTTGCCCCGCATTTGAATCAGTACGGCATCGGCACCGTCCATGCTGGTTCCGGACATGATGCCGATATAGTATTGGGGTTGCATTTCGGTTACAGAAAGAGAGGGTAAAACGACATTTTAACGCCTTTTGACGTTTTTACGGGAATTTCGGCATTTAATGTAAATAGTTGGTGCAAGAAAGATTACAAAAAGGTTAAAATAACGCGACTCAACATGTTTTCCAAAAGGAAACTTTCCATGGCTCAAACTCAGTCGAGTGCGAACTTGAAGCTGATTAATACGGTTTTTGCCGCTATGCTTGTGAGCATGGTCGGCTATTTTATTTATTGGGGCTTGGGTTATACCCACTACAACCACTCCGGCCTGTTTATCCTTGCTACCTTTTTCGGCGTTTTTATGGCGTTTAATGTGGGTGGTAACGATATTGCCAACTCTTTCGGTACAAGTGTCGGCTCCGGCACATTGACCATTCCTCAAGCTTTATTGATTGCGGCAGTATTTGAAGTCAGCGGCGCAGTGATTGCCGGCGGCGAGGTAACAGATACCATCCGTAAGGGTATTGTCGATTTGAATGGCATGCATCTGGATCCGATGCAGTTTGTCTTTATTATGATGTCTGCGCTTTTGGCTGCCGCATTGTGGCTGCTTTTTGCATCGCACAAAGGCCTGCCGGTTTCCACGACACATGCCATTATCGGCGGTATCGTCGGTAGCGCCTTGTGTATGGCGGCATTGAACGGTGTGGATTCCGTTGCGCTGATTCAATGGGACAAGTTGGGCGAAATTGCCTTGTCTTGGATTTTGTCTCCGGTATTGGGCGGTATCGTTTCCTATCTGTTGTTTTCACGAATTAAGAAAAACGTTTTGGACTACAACTCTTGGGCTGATAATACGCTCAAAGGCATCAAGCTGGAGAAGAAAGCCTATAAAGAAGAGCACCGCCTGTTTTTTGAAGCCTTGAGTGAGTCTGAAAAAGTCGAATACGCCACCAAAATGGCGCACGATGCCCAAATTTATGATGAGCCGGACTTTGATCCTGAAGAATTGCAGTCTGAGTATTATCGCGGTCTGCACCGCTTTGACAGCCGTAAGGGAGAAGTTGATTCTTACAAAGCCCTGCATTCTTGGGTGCCGTTTATTGCTTCTGTCGGCGGCATGATGATTGCGGCCATGTTGATTTTCAAAGGTCTGAAAAATCTGCATTTAGGTATGAGCAACGTCAACAGCTTTCTGACCATTTTCATGATCGGCGCGGCTATTTGGATGGGTACGTTTGTATTCGCCAAAAGTTTGAAACGCAAAGATTTGGATAAATCAACCTTCCAAATGTTCTCATGGATGCAGGTATTTACCGCTTGCGGTTTCGCATTCAGCCATGGTGCAAACGATATTGCCAATGCGATTGGTCCGTTTGCCGCGATTATGGATGTGTTGCGTACCAACAGCATTACTGCTCAAAACGCCGTGCCGCCAATTGCCATGTTGACTTTCGGTATCGCTTTGATCGTCGGCTTATGGTTTGTCGGTAAAGAAGTGATTAAAACCGTAGGCACCAGCTTGGCAGAAATGCACCCCGCGTCAGGTTTTTCTGCAGAGCTTTCTGCCGCCGCCGTCGTGATGGCCGCATCATTTATGGGCTTGCCTGTTTCCAGTACCCATATCTTGGTGGGTGCAGTTTTGGGTATCGGCTTGGTTAACCGCAATGCCAACTGGAAATTGATGAAACCGATCGGCCTTGCTTGGGTAATTACCTTGCCTGCAGCTGCCGTTTTGTCTGTTGTCAGCTATTTGGTTTTGCAAGCCGTGTTTTAATTGATTATTTGATTTAAAAAGGCCGTCTGAAAGATATTTCAGACGGCCTTTTATGTTTATAAGAGGAGATTTTAATTTGCCTTAATGTTGAACAAATAATGCTGTTCAATGTTTGAACTGATACAAGAATAATCAAGGTAATAGAGAAATACCTTATTGGGAATAGCTTAGAAAAGATTTTGGGGCTTAGTGAGGGCAAACAAAGCTATTTTTAATCAATCCATTATAAGGTTAAGGCAATAAAAAAGCCCCAATTCATTGACGTTTAAGTGCCGTATCGAATTGGGGTTTTTCTATTTAGTATGAGCCTTATCAGGCCGTCTGAACATTATTCAGCAGCTTCGTTGGTCTCAGCTTGTGCAGGAGCTGTTTCTGCTTCAGCGGTAGCCTTAGCGGCTTGGCGTTCGGCTTGTGCAGCTAATGCCTGTTGAACGGCTGGGTGCTGTTGGGCGATGGTTTGTTCTTCTACGCTGACTTCGCCTTTGAAGCGGTTGTTCAAGTCAAAACGTTTGCCGCCGCGAGCCAAGGCTTTCAGATAGCGCGGACGGCGGCAGTGGTTGGCCAGTACGCGTGCAATCAGTGCAGGGTCGTATTGAGGCAGGGCGGCAACCAAATCTTGGTCAATGCCGACAGCCAACGGTTTGAATCGTTTGAACACATCATATTTGCCGTAAATGTGGTCGGCAATCATGTCTGTTTGTTTTTTCTTGCTCATGGTTTGGACGGCAGATTTCAGCGCAGCGCCCAAAGCGGTTTCTTGTGCCATTGCGGTTGTATTCCTCTAATATAAATCCGTATTTTCGTCATACGGCAATAAGGTGCTATTGTAGTATAAAGACTGTGATTTGGCTAAATTTTTCTGAGAATATTCGATTCTAAATGTTTAGTTTCAGACGATCTCAAGTGAGCAGATGAAGCGCTTCGTATTTTCAGCCTCCGAAAAGGATTTGAAGTACCCATTCAATCTTTACTGAGCTTCTTTTTGCAATAATAGACCGATTTTGCTGTTTTCGGTCTGTTCAATATTAGGCAGGATGTCGTCAGCAGTAAACGCTTTGCCATCATTGCCCACGCTACGCAAATAATAATGCGCATCGCCACTGCGTTCGTAATAAAACAGTCGGAGCGGTTCGGAACTTAAAGGCGTAGTACTCGTATCGTACATAAATATCGGCTTGTTCGGCTGAGTTTCTTGGAGCTGCTCTAATGATTCAGGATAGACACCGTGTTGCAGACGGTAGAATTCGACTTCGGAAACCAAACTAGACAAAGTATTGGCCGTCAGTTGTTGCCTTAGTTCGTCGTACACGCCTCCTCGCTGAATAAAGCCGAAATAAAACAATGCACCATAAAGCGCGACGGTGCATAACATTCCTAAGGAGGCAATCAAGGCAACGATTTTTGCACCGCGTTTGCGCCATCCCAATATACTTAAAACCAAAGTCGCTATGCCGAAGATCAAACCGATAAGCGGAATAAAGGAAATGCCTGCAAGGACATAGGCGGCTGTGTGGATTTTGGCAGGTGGTGCGACGGATGTGTGGTTTTCAGTATTTTCTATTATAAGGCCCGGATATATAGTTTAAGGTCGTCTGAAAAGTGCCATATCATAATATCATATAAATAGGCGTTTTCAGACGACCCTTTTAGATTTTACCCGCGAGTCTTGGCAATATCTGGCGTATCAACCACTACATCGGCATTTTGCGCACGATGGCGTAAGGCGTGGTCAATCAATACCAATGCCAGCATGGCTTCTGCAATCGGAGCGGCGCGTAATCCGACGCAGGGGTCGTGGCGGCCGTGTGTGGCAAGCTCGACAGGGTTGCCCTCTATATCAATGCTCCGGCGCGGTGTGGCGATGGAGCTGGTGGGTTTGATGGCAATATTTACATGAATGTCTTGTCCGGTGCTGATGCCGCCCAAGATGCCGCCTGAGTGGTTGGATAGAAAGCCTTGTGGCGTGAGCTCGTCACCGTGTTCGCTGCCACGTTGCGTTACGCTATTAAAACCTGCACCGATTTCCACGCCTTTGACAGCATTGATGCCCATCATGGCATAGGCAATTTCTGCATCGAGGCGGTCAAAAACCGGTTCGCCCAAGCCAACAGGGACGTTGGCTGCTTCGATATGAAGTTTTGCGCCGACAGAATCCAATGATTTGCGCACGCTGTCCATATAGTTTTCCAAGTCTTCAATTTGGCTTTGGTTTGCTGCAAAAAAAGGATTTTGGGAAATATATTTGTAACCTTCAAACTGGATTTCTTTTTCACCGACTTGGGTAACGTAAGCGGTAATTTCCGTGCCGAATTTTTCTTTCAGCCATTTTTTTGCAACTGCTCCGGCTGCAACGCGGGCAGCGGTTTCGCGGGCGGAACTTCTACCGCCGCCGCGATAGTCGCGTGTACCGTATTTGTGCCAGTAGGTGTAATCGGCGTGTCCGGGACGAAAACTGGTGGCGATATTGCCATAGTCTTTGCTGCGTTGGTCGGTATTGCGGATCAGGAGGGCGATGGGGGTACCGGTGGTTTTGCCTTCGAATACGCCGGAGAGGATTTCGACTTGGTCGGCTTCGCGGCGTTGGGTAACGTGGCGGCTGGTGCCGGGTTTGCGACGGTCAAGGTCAAATTGGATATCCGCTTCGCTCAATTCTAATCCGGGCGGGCAGCCGTCAATGATGCAGCCCAAGCCTGCGCCGTGGCTTTCGCCGAAAGTGGTAACGGTAAAGATTTGTCCGAAGGTATTGCCTGCCATAGGGATACTCTTTTGAAATTGGGTTTGGAAATTTTTTGCTTATTTGGATAATTCTCAGGCCGTCTGAACGGTGAAACGAGAATCTTTGATTTCGTTTTTACACTTATTCAGACGGCCTTTTGAGATGACTGCTTAGTTTAATTTACCGTGGCACTGTTTGTATTTCAGGCCGCTGCCGCAAGGGCAAGGATCGTTGCGGTGAACAATCAGGCCATTTTGTGCAAGCGCTTCAGGGCTGAAGTCTGTGCCGTCAGGATCGAATGCTTCGGTAACCAAATCGGTTTGCGATTGACCTAGCAATTCTTCCATATCAGGCGCATCGGAGTGGACGGTTTGAACATCGCTGACGCTTTGTGCGGCAGTATGGTCGTATTCGCTGTTGCGCTCGATTTGAACGGCGGTCAGCAAAGCGGCAATGTTTTGTTTGATACCGCGCCACAGATTTTCAAACATGGCGAAAGCTTCGCGTTTGTATTCCTGTTTCGGATTTTTCTGAGCATAGCTGCGCAGGTGGATGCCTTGGCGCAGGTAGTCCATAGCGGCGAGGTGTTCGCGCCATTGGTTGTCGATAACTTGCAGCATAACATTGCGTTCGAAGTCAGACATGGCCTGTTTGCCGACCAATTCGACTTTCTCGGCATATTCGTCTTCGATGCGTTTGATGAGGCGCTCTTTAATGTCTTGGTTGTCTAAAGTACTGTCTTCTTTCAGCCAGCCTTTAATATCGACATGCAGGCGGAAATCGGCGGCAAGTTGGTGCTCCAGTGCCGGAATGTCCCATTGCTCTTCCATGCTGTCAGGCGGGATGTGGTAATCAACCAAGTCGCTGATAACGTCGGCGCGGATTTCGCGGGTCAAATCGCTGACGTCTTTGCTGGTCAGGATTTCGTTACGTTGATGGTAAATCACTTTACGTTGGTCGTTGGCAACGTCATCGTATTCCAAAACCTGTTTACGCATATCGAAGTTGCGGCCTTCGACTTTACGTTGCGCGCCTTCGATTTGACGGGTCAGCAGGCCGTGTTCGATGGCAACGCCGCGTTCAGGTGCCAGACGGTTGAGGATGGCAGCGGCACGGTCGAGTGCAAACAGGCGCAATAATGGGTCTTCAAACGACAGATAGAAACGGCTGGAGCCGGGGTCGCCCTGACGGCCCGCACGACCGCGCAACTGGTTGTCGATACGGCGGCTTTCATGGCGTTCTGTACCGATAATGTGCAAACCGCCTGCGGCCACAACTTGGTCGTGTTCAGCTTGCCAACCGCTTTCAAGGGCTGAAATTTGCGCTTGTTTTTGCTGTTCGCTCAAGGTTTCATCGGCATGGATGGCTTCGATTTGATGTTTGAGGTTGCCGCCCAAGACAATGTCGGTACCGCGGCCTGCCATGTTGGTGGCAACGGTAATCGCGCCGACTTTACCGGCTTGAGCGACAATTAATGCCTCGCGCTCGTGTTCTTTGGCGTTCAGAACGTTATGCGGCAGACCTGCTTTATGTAATAAGTCAGAAACCAGTTCGGAGTTTTCGATGCTGGTTGTGCCGACCAAAACCGGTTGGCCGTTTTTATGGCATTCGGCGATGTCTTTGACAACGGCTTCAAATTTTTCTTCGGCTGAGCGGAAGATTTGGTCGTTGAAGTCTTTACGTTGTACAGGACGGTTGGTCGGGATGATGACGGTTTCGAGGTTGTAAATGCTTTGGAACTCGAAGGCTTCGGTGTCGGCCGTACCAGTCATACCGGACAGTTTGCTGTACAGGCGGAAGTAGTTTTGGAAGGTAATAGATGCAAGCGTTTGGTTTTCGCGTTTGATTTCTACGCCTTCTTTAGCTTCAACAGCTTGGTGCAAGCCTTCGGACCAGCGGCGGCCGGCCATCAGACGGCCTGTAAATTCGTCCACAATCACGATTTCGCCGTCTTGAATGACGTAATGTTGGTCTTTGTGGAACAGGGTGTGTGCGCGCAATGCCGCCATGAGGTGGTGCATCAGGGAAATATTGGCGGCAGAGTAGAGCGAATCGTTTTCCTGCAATAAGCCCATTTGGGTCAGGATTTGCTCGGCGTGTTCGTGACCGGCTTCGCTCAGGATGACTTGGTGTGCTTTTTCATCTACCCAGTAATCGCCTTCGCCTTCTTCGGTTTCTTGGCGGATAAGGTGGGCAGGAACAGCGTTCATTACACGGTAGAGCTGGATGTTGTCATCCGCCTGGCCGGAAATAATCAGCGGCGTACGCGCTTCGTCAATCAGAATGGAGTCCACTTCGTCGACAACGGCAAAGTTCAATTCACGTTGAACTTTGTCGTATTGGTCGGTCACCATATTGTCGCGCAGGTAGTCGAAACCGAACTCGTTGTTTGTACCGTAAGTAATGTCGGCACCATAAGCAGTTTGGCGTTCAAAAGGTTGCAAATCGGCGACGATCACGCCGACGCTCAAGCCTAAGAAGTTGTACAACGGCTCCATAATGCTCGCGTCACGGGAGGCGAGGTAGTCGTTTACGGTAACGACGTGTACGCCTTTTCCTGACAATGCATTCAGATAAACGGCAAGGGTGGCCACCAGAGTTTTACCTTCACCGGTACGCATTTCGGCGATTTTGCCGTTGTGCAGGACCATACCGCCGATCAGCTGTACATCAAAGTGGCGCATGCCCAATACACGGCTCGATGCTTCGCGGCAGACGGCAAAGGCTTCGACCAAGATGTCGTCCAGGCTTTGTCCATCGGCGAGACGTTGTTTGAATTCGGCTGTTTTAGCTTGCAGTTCTGCATCGCTCAAGGCCTGCATTTGTTTCTCAAGCGCGTTGATTTTGGCAACGGATTTACGATATTGTTTCAGCAGGCGGTCGTTGCGGCTGCCGAAGATTTTCTTAGCAATGTTTGTCAGCATGAATAATTCCTGCGCCTTGATATAATAGTGGGCGAAATTGGGATTTTAACACAAGCGCTTGTATAACGCGGTAATGCTGTTTGAAATAAAGGCGGTTTTGCTGTATTTCAATTGTAATTGTTTGGTTAATTTACTGAGAGGCCGTCTGAAATATATGGATTTAGCACAATTAGGCAAGCGCGATCATTTATTGGCGGGCTTGTTGCAACAATCGCAACAATGGCGGAAATTGGATGCAAAAATCAAAACGGTTTTGCCGGCCAACCTGCATCCGCATTTTCAGACGGCCTGCGTAGAAGACGGAAGATTGGTTTTGCTTGCCGCCAATAATATGGCTGCTTCGCGTTTGAAAATGATCCTGCCTGCCATGTTGCCCAAGTTGCAAGCATTGCATGCAGGGGTAAGGGAAGTGGTGGTCAGGGTAGTCCCCAAGCCTCCGACTCAGCCGAAAACCAATAGTTTGCGATTGAGCGAGGCAGCTTTAGACAGTTTTGACGAGGCGGCAGCCAAATTGGAAGGAAAACATCCCGAATTGGCGGCGGCATTGGCAGAATTGGTACGCAAGCACAGCCGTTAAAATTATGTCAGATGAGATTATTGTTAATAAATGTTAAAAATTATTTCATTCGGATGATAGCATCTAATACTAAAGAAATACGACCTAGAAAGTATCTGTTTTCTTTTAGGTAAACTGATGTAAACTTGGCTTGAAACTTTGATTTCGTGTGAAGTTTGTAGCAAAATAACGCCTGAATTTCACATCACGCTATGCGGATAAATTTTAGTTTGGCGTTTGCCTTTTATTAATATATTCGTGTGGTGCTATTAATAGAACTTAACAAAACTCTCATCATTAGGAGATACATCAATGAAAGCTTATCTGGCTCTGATTTCCGCTGCCGTTATCGGCTTGGCTGCATGCTCTCAAGAAGCTGCAAAACCTGCTGAAGCCCCTGCTGCTTCCGAAGCTGCCCCTGCAGAAACTACTGCACCTGCTGATGCAGCTCCTGCTTCTGAAGCCGCTCCAGCCGACGCTGCCGCTGCTCCTGCTGCCGGCAACTGCGCGACTACTGTTGAAGCCAACGACGCTATGCAGTTCAACACTAAAGAAATCCAAGTAAGCAAAGCTTGTAAAGAATTCACCATCACCCTGAAACACACCGGTACCCAACCTAAAGCCAGCATGGGTCACAACATTGTCATCGGTAAAACTGAAGACATGGACGGTATTTTCAAAGATGGCGTTGGCGCAGCTGACACTGACTACGTTAAACCTGATGATGCGCGCGTTGTTGCCCACACCAAACTGATCGGTGGCGGCGAAGAATCTTCTTTGACTCTGGATCCTGCCAAACTGGCTGACGGCGAATACAAATTCGCTTGTACCTTCCCAGGTCACGGTGCTTTGATGAACGGTAAAGTTACTTTGGTTGACTAATCCGCCTCAAGCTCGAAAACAGACAGCCTGCCTTGCGCAGGCTGTTTTGTTATAATCTGGAAACATTAATTTAAGAATAAAACCTCAAAACCATGAATCCGTTTGAAACCAAAAGCGTTACTTTTGCCGAACCCATTGAAATGCTATATGCCTGCCACGGCAAAGTGCGCCGTTTCTGCAATCAGGTTGCCATGTTGTCGGACTATATTGCCGAAAACGGCTGTAATCAGGTTGTTTTGCAAACCATCCGCCAAATTGCCCAGTATTTCAACGTTGCCGCGCCGTTACACCATGAAGATGAAGAAGAAAACTTCTTTCCGCTTTTATTGCAATATGCGCCGCAAGCTCAAGAAAGCGTTGACGAGCTGTTGCGCCAACATGTCAGTCTGCATAGTAACTGGGACGGCGTAGCGGCTGAATTTGCCAAGCTTGAAGCGGACAACGCCTATATCCCCGATGCCGAAGCATTCAAACGTTTTGTCGCAGGATATGATGTTCATCTGGCGATTGAAGAGCCGCTGTTTGATATGGGCAAAACCTTTATCCCCAAAGAAAAATTAACCGAAATCGGCGAAATTATGGCCGCACGCCGCCGTAAATAAGGCCGTCTGAAACAATCGTCTCAAGGAATACACTATGCTGACCCCAAAAAGTTGCGATTTGTTCAATATCCCTTTTTTCCAGTTTTCCCAGCTTAAAAAATACCAGCCTGAAAGCATTCCGCAAATCAAGGCAGACTATAAAGAAAACTGGCAGGTATGGCAGCAGCTGATCCAGCAGGTTGCCGCCGAATTGGGTGCACCGTTCGCGCCGCCGCATATCGAACGCTGGTGTAACGGCTGGCAGGTCCGCGCTCATTTCTTTGCCTATTTCAAATACGAACAATATAAAAATTCCGCAGCAATTTTGTCGATTTTGCTGAATCGCCGCCGTTTGAGTGTCAGCTTGGATTGGCACTGCTATAAAGCCGATGTTTCACCTATTGCGCTGCCTGATTACAACCGCTGGCTAGATAATTTTGATACTGAAAAATACGCTTCCTTCGATATGTGGCACGGCGCGGAAAGCGAATATGACGACTACCGCACCGTCGCCCAACAAAGCGACGGCGATAGAAAGCTTCGGGACGACAAAGATTTCTTCTGTATCGGAAAACACATCGAACGCGATGATTTGGGCAAGCAGGATGTCGCGAAATGGATAGTGGAAACAGTGGAAGAATTACTGCCGCTGTATGAAGCTTGCCATGGACAATAACTCAGAAGACTGAAAGGCAGACTGCCCATTCAGTATCTTCAAATAAATCAAGGCCGTCTGAAAATTATATTCAGAACGTTTCAGACGGCCTGTTTCTCAAAGTGAACAAATATGACCGAAACTCAATCCTTAGAGCTTGCCAAAGAGCTGATTTCCCGCCCATCTGTTACGCCGGATGATCAAAACTGCCAACAACTGCTGGCCGAACGCCTGCAAAAAATCGGTTTTGCCGTAGAAGAGCTTCATTTTGGCGACACCAAAAATGTTTGGTTGCGACGCGGTACGCAGGCTCCGTTGTTCTGCTTTGCCGGACATACCGACGTCGTGCCGACAGGCCCTGTTGAAAAATGGGATTCACCCCCGTTTGAACCGACCGAGCGTGAAGGCTGTCTGTATGGCCGCGGCGCGGCGGATATGAAAACCAGCATTGCCTGCTTCGTTACCGCCTGCGAGCGTTTCGTTGCCGAACATCCCGATCATCAAGGCAGTATCGCGCTCCTGATTACTTCCGACGAAGAGGGCGATGCGCTGGACGGTACGACTAAAGTCGTCGATGTGTTGAAAGCGCGCGGCGAGTTGATTGATTACTGTATCGTCGGTGAACCGACTGCCGTGGATAAATTAGGCGATATGTTGAAAAACGGCCGCCGTGGCTCGTTGTCGGGCAATCTGACCGTCAAAGGCAAGCAAGGCCATATTGCCTATCCGCATTTGGCAATCAATCCCGTGCATACTTTTGCCCCGGCCTTGCTGGAGCTGACACAAGAAGTCTGGGACGAGGGCAATGAATACTTTCCACCGACCAGTTTCCAAATTTCCAATATCAACGGCGGTACAGGCGCGACCAATGTTATTCCGGGCGAGCTGAACGTCAAATTCAATTTCCGCTTTTCTACCGAGTCCACCGAAGAAGGGCTGAAACAACGCGTCCACGCCATTTTGGACAAACACTGCGTGCAATATGATTTGCAGTGGTCTTGTTCCGGCCAACCGTTTTTAACTCAGGCCGGAAAACTGACCGATGTGGCGCGCGAAGCCATTGCCGAGATTTGTGGCGTTGAGGCCGAATTGTCCACTACCGGCGGTACTTCGGATGGGCGCTTCATCAAAGCCATTGCCAAAGAACTCATCGAATTAGGCCCGTCTAACGCGACCATCCACCAAATCAACGAAAACGTACGTTTGGAAGATATTCCGAAGCTGTCGGCAGTATATGAAGGTATGTTGAAACGTTTGTTTAAGTGAAAAAGGCCGTATAGGCTTTGAAAAACGATAGGGCGATATGATTCTTTTGCTCTTTTTGTTTTCGTTTAAGTTATCGATAATTGGACAAGGCAAAATATGATTACTCTGCCTTCTTTAAACGACCTTCCATCAAGGTGGAATGAAATCCGAGAGCAGTTGGAAACTGACTTTCCCGTTACTCTCGAAGCCTTGCTGCACGAGCGTCTTACGGAACACGAAGCCAAGCAGTTCGTGCAGGATTTTATCGACCGTATCGGCTGCACGCCCGAAGAATATGTCCGTATCCGCCGAGCCATCCGTCTGTTGGAAGCGCGTTACCCTGATAGTCCGAACGAACTGACTGCGGCCGCGGTTGCTACGCCGTTGGGCGAGATGTTGGCGGTGTTCGGCAGTAATGGTTTGTGTCTGCTGGAATTTGTCGGTCAGAAACATATGGAACAGGAAATCATGGCTGTTCAAAAAGCTTTGCGCGGGCAGTTTATTTTCCAAGAAAATGAGCAAACGCAACTTTTACGCCAAGAATTGGATTTATACTTTCAAGGCCGTCTGAAAGTTTTTGCGACGTCTTTGGAAACGATAGGTACAGCCTTTCAGCAGCAGGTGTGGAATGCGCTGCTGACCATTCCTTACGGCGAAACGCGTAGCTACAAGGAGCAGGCGCAACAGTTGGGTAATCCTAAAGCCATTCGCGCCGTTGCCGCCGCCAACGGGCAGAACAAGGTGTCTATCCTGATTCCCTGCCACCGTGTCATCGGCAGCGACGGTAAGCTGACCGGCTACGCAGGCGGTCTGAACCGCAAACAATCGTTGCTTGCCTTGGAGCGAGGCGAGGTTCAGACGGCCTTGTTTTGAGTTTTGAGAGGATAAGAGGCTGCATTAGGGGCAGGCTTCGCACGTTGAAAAATTGAGCAGCAGAAGGTCGGGGAAGCCCGGAAAAATCTGCATGGAGAAAAATGTTGGGCAACGCCCACGCTAGAAAAAGAGAAATAAGACATGAGCCTGAAAAACCGCCATTTTTTAAAACTTTTGGATTTTACGCCGGAAGAAATTACCACCTATCTCGACCTTGCCGCCGAATTAAAGGCCGCTAAAAAAGCAGGGCGTGAGGTACAGCGGATGAAGGGGAAAAACATTGCCCTGATTTTCGAGAAAACATCAACCCGCACCCGTTGCGCGTTTGAAGTGGCCGCACGCGACCAAGGAGCAGGGGTAACTTATCTGGAGCCGTCTGCCAGCCAAATCGGGCATAAGGAAAGCATTAAGGATACGGCGCGTGTTTTAGGGCGGATGTTTGACGGTATCGAGTATCGCGGTTTTGGACAGAATGTAGTGGAAGAGCTGGCCAAGTATGCAGGCGTGCCTGTGTTCAATGGTTTGACCAACGAGTTCCACCCGACTCAAATGCTTGCTGATGCGCTGACGATGCGCGAGCATAGCAATAAGCCTTTGAACCAAATTGCGTTTGCCTATGTCGGCGATGCGCGTTACAACATGGCCAATTCGTTGCTGGTGTTGGCTGCGAAACTGGGCATGAATGTGCGTATCGGTGCGCCGAAAAGCCTGTGGCCGTCTGAAAACATTATCAAGACGGTGCAGGCTGTTGCCAAAGAGACCGGCGGACGGATTCTGTTGACGGAGAATGTGAAAGAAGCCGTGAAAGGCGTGGATTTTATCCATACCGATGTGTGGGTCAGCATGGGTGAGCCTAAAGAGGCTTGGCAGGAACGTATTGATTTGCTGAAAGGTTACCGAGTTACGCCCGAATTAATGGCTGCGGCTGAAAATCCGCAAGTCAAGTTTATGCATTGCCTGCCTGCTTTCCATAATCGCGAAACCAAAGTCGGCGAATGGATTTATGAGACATTCAGCCTGAATGGCGTGGAAGTAACGGAAGAAGTCTTTGAAAGCGAAGCCAGCATTGTGTTTGATCAGGCAGAAAACCGGATGCACACGATTAAAGCGGTGATGGTAGCGGCATTGGGCGATTGATTTTGTCTCAACATTGCTTACCGCTTCATTTAATAGAGATTAAATAAAGGCCGTCTGAAAGAAAGACTTTCAGACGGCCTTGTTGTTTGATTGGGGTTTATTGCCAAATCAGGACTTTGGGTTCGGGCGTTACTTGATAGCCTTCTTGACGCAATAGTTCGATTAAGCCTTTTTCGCTGGGTAAATGGGCAATACCGACGGCAAAGAGGGTGCTTTGTTTGGTGGATTGCTTGCGGATTTCAGGCAGCCATGCCAAATTGCGGCGGATCAGGAGATCGTTTTTCAGCCAATCGGACATGGCTTTGGCGTATTTGGTATCAACACGTTTGAGGGTGCGTTGTTCGGTTTCTTCCAAAAGTGGGATCAGTTCTTCAAAGCGGCCGTCTGAATAGGCTTGATGGAGTTTTTTGATATCTTCGGTTTCTTCTTTATTGGTTTTAATGCTGGCTTTCAGAAAGTTGAGCATGGTTTCTTCAGGCTGTGCTTTGAAGATCGCGGTAACATCATCCAAACTTTCCAATGAACCACGCGGCTTATTGATGTCGGCTGCCGCGTTGGTCAGCAACATATCTGCACCGATTTCTGAGCTATACCCTTGGGGAAATGTACTGCCGGCAAAAATGAATGCTGCCCACGGATGGAGTTTGTCGGCAATTTGGGCGATGGGTCGACTCTCTTCATTTTGTGAATAGATTTCTTGTAAAAGACGGAAATCTGCTTTGCCAAGCTTACGGCTGAGTGGTTCGGTACTCATGATTTCTTTGAAGTATTTTTGATACATTTTTTTCGTTTCCGGACTGCTGTCCGGCAATGCGTCAACTTCTGTCGTCAGTTGGGCGGTGGATTGCAACAGTTTGACTGCATCGGGAGACAAGGTTTGATTGGTTTGCCCCATGTGGATGGTGCCGAGCAGGTAGGAATCGGGTTGGCCTTCTTTGCTGATTTTCCAAACATTGCTGGTGAGTTTGGGCTGCTGCCAGTTAAGTTCGGCAGGTTTGCTTTCGGGTAAAGTTGCGGCGGGTTTGCAGGCGCCCAAGGCGAGGGCGGTAAATGGTATCAGCAGGCAGGCAAGCAGTTTTTTCATGTTTTTCCTTATTGTGGTGTGCGGTAGGCAAGGGCAATTTAGAAATCGAGCAGGTTTTGAACTGGATGTTCGTTCGTTTCGGGTTTTTCCAGTTTGCGGTTGCGGATTTTGGCCTTCCTGAGGGATAGAAGGTGCATGACTTGATGCTTTTGGCTGTCGGTCATCTGGAGCCAGTACAAGCGCTCTTCCCGGCTGCGCAGGCAGCCTTTGCAATAGCCTTTGGCATTGGCTTCGCAAACGCCGATGCAGGGGCTGGGAATGGGGAAGAAATCGGGTTGATCCATTTTGTGTTGCTTTTGATGTGAAAAAAGGCCGTCTGAAATATAGCACATATGTTCAGACGGCCTAAGTGTTTATACGGTTTGCGAGTATTTGGCTTTAGTTTCTTTATGGCGTAAATGGTAGTCGAACACCATGGCGATGTTGCGGATCAGGAAACGGCCCTTCGGCGTAACGGTCAGGCCGTGCGGTTTGAGACGAACCAGACCGAGGGTTTCCAGTTGCTTCATATCTTCCAGTTCCGCTACAAAATAGCGGCTAAACGGAATGCCGAACACGCTTTCGTAAATTTGATAATCAAGCGAGAAGCGGCACATTAAATCCTGAATGATGTTGCGGCGCAAAATATCGTCTTGATTGAGCTGGTAGCCGCGCATAATCGGTAGATGTCCGGCGTCGAGTGCGGCGTAATAGGCATCGATGTCGCGCTCGTTTTGGGAGTAGGTGCTGCCGATTTTGCCGATAGAAGATACGCCGATTGCCACCAAGTCGCAGTCGGCATAGGTCGAGTAGCCTTGGAAGTTGCGTTGTAGGAAGCCTTCTTTGAGGGCGATGGAGAGCTCGTCGTCAGGTTTGGCAAAGTGGTCCATGCCGATGAAAACATAGCCGCGCTCGGTCAGGGTTTGAACGCAATATTGCAGCATATCGAGTTTTTCTTCGCTGCCGGGGACGACATTGGTGTCGATACGGCGTTGCGGTTTGAAGATATGCGGCAGGTGGGCGTAGTGGTAAAGGGCGAGGCGGTCGGGATCGAGGGATAAGACCGTATCGATGGTGTTTTTGATGCTTTCGGTGTTTTGGTGCGGCAGGCCGTAAATCAAATCGACGCTGACCGATTTAAACCCGGCTTCACGCGCGGCATCAATCACTTCTTTGGTTTCTTCATAACTTTGAATGCGGTTGACCGCTTCCTGCACTTTAGGGTCAAAGTCTTGAATACCGACACTCATGCGGTTGAAACCGAGTTTGCCCAGTTTGAGGACGGTTTCGCGGCTGACTTTGCGCGGGTCGATTTCGATGGAGTATTCGCCGTTGGGAATCAGCTGGAAGTATTTGCGGATCATGTCGAATACGCGTTCGAGTTGGTCGTCGCTCAGGAATGTGGGCGTGCCGCCGCCGAAGTGGAGTTGTGCAAGCTGGTGTCGTCCGCCCAAATGCGGTGCCAGCAATTCCATTTCTTTTTCCAGATACTGGATATAGGCATCGGCACGGCTTTTGTCTTTGGTAATGATTTTGTTGCAGCCACAGTAGTAGCAGATGGTATTGCAGAAAGGAATGTGAATATAGAGCGAAAGGGGTTTATTGAGCGCGCCCATGTTGCGCAGGCTTAAAGCTTGGATATATTCGGCTTCTTTAAAGCCTTCATGGAAGCGGTCGGCGGTCGGATAGGATGTATAACGTGGACCGCTTGATGGCAAACTGGCAATTAATTCACGGTCAAATTCCGGTAATTCATTGTTTGTGTTGGTGTTATTTGAGATGGGGATGATTTTCATGGTCGGGGCTTGTAGTATAAAGTGAGGAAATTAGGGAAAATTTTAGTCAAAATTTCGATAGTTTGGTAGAATGCCTCATAATGATATGCCGACTTTGACATGGGTCAATAGTTATTCGGCTTAATCAGGGGTTGAGAGAATTAAGCAAATTAAAGGTGCGTTATGGCTACACACAATGCAACACATCAAATGAAAACCTTGTGTTCCACATGTTCTTTACGCGAACTGTGTTTGCCTGTCGGACTAATGCCTAACGAATTTTCACAATTGGATGCGGTTATTCGTCAAAGCCGCCGTCTGAAAAAAGGTGAATACCTGTTCCGTGCCGGCGAGCCGTTTACCTCTTTGTTTGCCATCCGTGCGGGCTTCTTTAAGACAACAGTCGCCAGCCAAGACGGACGAGATCAGGTAACCGGCTTTTTTATGTCGGGCGAGCTGATCGGTATGGATGGGATTTGTTCCCATATTCACAGCTGTGATGCTGTGGCTTTGGAAGACAGCGAGGTATGCGAGCTTCCGTTTACACACATTGAAGAACTCGGTCAGGATATTCCCAGCCTCCGCTCTCACTTTTTCCGCTTGATGAGTCGTGAAATTGTTCGAGATCAGGGCGTTATGCTGCTTTTGGGCAATATGCGCGCTGAAGAGCGATTGGCAGCATTCTTGCTAAACTTGTCTCAGCGCCTCTATTCACGAGGCTTCGCCGCCAATGATTTTATCTTGCGGATGTCGCGTGAGGAAATCGGCAGCTATTTGGGGCTGAAGCTGGAAACAGTCAGCCGCACCTTGTCTAAATTCCATCATGAAGGCTTGATTTCGGTTGAACACAAGCACATCAAAATCTTAGATGCGACAACCTTGAAGAAAATGGTTTCCGGTTGTTCGCACGCTATCTGAATCTTAGGCCGTCTGAAATATTTCAGACGGCCTTTTTAACAAGAATTAAAGAATAATTGTTAAGTTACGCAAGTGATAGTCAGATATTAAATTGAAAAATCTTCAACAACCGGCGTGTACAGAATGCGGTCGACTACTTCTCTGGTCAGTTTCGGTGCAAACATCTGGATAAAGTCATACGCGTAACCGCGCAGGTAAGTATCCGAGCGTAAGGCTATCCAAGTGGGTGACGGTTCAAATAAGTGTGCCGCATCAATCAGCTGTAAATCTTGATCGACAACGGGATCGTACGCCATTTTGGCCATTAACCCAACGCCCAAACCTAAGCGGACATACGTCTTCAGTACATCTGTATCGGCAGCCGATAAGGCAACATCAGGTTGCTCAATATGCGCTTTATTAAATGTACGCGCGATACTGCTGCCGGAATTAAAAGCAAATTCGTAAGTAACTAGCGGAAAAGAAGCCAAATCTTCAAGGCTTAAAGGATTGCGGCAGTCCAAAAGAGGGTGGTCATGCGGAACAATGACGGCATGGTTCCATTCGTAGCAGGGCAGTTTGCCCAACTCAGGATGATCGTCAATCTGTTCGGTAATAATTGCCAAATCCGCTTCGCCACTGCTGACCATTTGCGCAATGGCAGAGGGGCTGCCTTGTTTGATGGTCAAATTGACCTTAGGGTAGTTTTTGACAAATTCCGCAACGATTTTGGGCAAAGCATAGCGCGCCTGGGTATGCGTTGTCGCGATGGTCAGCGAGCCGCTGTCGTGATCGGTAAATTCGCTGCCGATATTTTTAATGTTTTGTACATCACGCAAAATCCGTTCCGAAATCTCTAATACGGCTTTGCCCGGTTGCGAAACGGAAACCACACGTTTGCCACTGCGGATAAAAATTTGAATACCCAATTCTTCTTCAAGCAGGCGGATTTGTTTGGAAATGCCGGGCTGGGATGTAAAAAGCGCATCGGCGGCTTCAGAGACATTCAGATTGTGTCGGTAAACCTCAAGGGCATAACGTAATTGTTGCAGTTTCATGGTGGCAGTACCGGATACGTTGTTATTGTGGATTTTGTGCGACAAACGGCATGTAATTTAACATATTTTGTCCAGTTTTGCCCCGAGTTTTGAAAATGTTTGTTTTTAATGAAAATATCTTTTAATGATATGAAAACAGAAAATTCAAGAAAGAAGAGGGAAGAGGATTTTGTTGTTTTTGTACAACTTTAGGTGGATGAATTGTCTGATTTTGCCCTAAATTAATGACACAAGATTGATTTTTCGGCATGATTAACTACTAGGAAGCAGGCACTTCATGATTGTTTGAAGGCATCGAGTATTGACAGTTTGCCTTGCGCTTCTTTATAGTGCAACCTGATATATCCGATTTGCCGCTGTTTTGATACTGCGGCCTGTATATTGGTACTTTGCAGCGGTTGCTTTCCTAGTCCGCCGCATAACAATTTGATGAGGGAATAAAATGACCAAACAGCTGAAATTAAGCGCATTGTTCGTTGCCTTGGTTGCCTCTGGCACCGCTATGGCCAGCGAAGCGCACACCAAACACGGTTACACCGTAAGCAGCAAATCTCAAGAAATCGTCCGTAACAACTACGGCGAATGCTGGAAAAACAGCTACTTCGACAAAGCTACCCAAGGCCGTGTTGAATGTGGTGATCGTGAAGCAGTTGCTCCCGTACAACAAGCTCCTGAGTATGTTGATGAAACTGTTTCCCTGTCTACTAAAACTCTGTTCGGCTTCGACAAAGACAACCTGCGTCCTGAAGCTCAAGAAAACCTGAACTCTTTGGCTCAACGCCTGAGCAACGAAAGCGTACAAACTGTACGTGTTGAAGGTCACACTGACTTCATGGGTTCTGAGCAATACAACCAAGATTTGTCTGAGCGTCGTGCTAACGTAGTAGCTAACTACTTGGTAGGTCGTGGCGTTGCTTCTAGCAAAATCTCTGCAGTAGGTCTGGGCGAATCTCAAGCTCGCATGACTGCTACTTGTGAAGCTGAAGTTGCTAAATTGGGCAAAAAAGTTTCTAAAGCTAAGAAACGTGCTGATCTTATCGCTTGTATCGAACCTGACCGTCGCGTTGATGTTAAAATCCGCAGCGTTGTTACTCGTCAAGTTGCTCCAGGCCAAACTATCGAAGGTCAAGGCGAATTGCCTGCTACTGATGAAGGTTGGATCCCAGCTCCTTACAATGGCGTTCACGGTTACGCTAAACCTTAATCGGTTTGTGAAAAATGCCCTGCAATATGCAGGGCATTTTTTTATGGTTTATATTTGAAGAGTCGGGGAGTTCATGATTCAAAATAAAAGGCCGTCTGAAAGGTTTATTTTCAGACGGCCTTTTATTAAGACAGATTAGTTTGGCCTCGGCCATTTCCATACGCAGATGGCTGCCAGTATCGTACAAATCAAAAAGAGGATACTGGATAAGCCGTGCCAAACGCCGAATGTTCCTCCAACTAGGGATAGCAGCCAGTTATCCAGCCCGTACTTGTGTGCCTCGATAACCGGCGTAACCAAAAGATGGTTGCAGGCTAAGAGTAGCCAAAGTACCAAGATCCACCAAGAAAGTGAAGCCAGCTGCCGTCTGAAAAAGGCATAGGCTGCGCCAAAAATAACTAAGCCACATATTGCTGTAATAGCAAACAAAATGCCGGCAATTTCTCCCGCCTGCATTTTAGGTAGAAGGCGGAACAGGATAGGGGCAGTAACATAGCCTGCTGTCAGCTGCATACCGAGCCACATGGCGGCAGCGGTTTGGATAATTTTGTACAGTAGATTCATTATGCTTCTCCTGGGAAGATTTCGTTTTCTTTGATTATGGTGTTTTTAGGTACAACAAAAGGCCGTCTGAAAATGTTTCCAGACGGCCTTGAACTTATTTAGATATATTGTACGGCAATGATGTCATATTCACGCACGCCGCCGGGTGCTTGAACTTCTGCAACGTCGCCTTCTTCTTTGCCGATCAGGGCGCGGGCAATTGGGGAGCCAACGTAGATTTTGCGTTCTTTGATGTCTGCCTCATCTTCACCGACGATTTGGTAGGTAACTTGTTCTTCAGTTTCCAAATCTTCGAGTGTCACAGTTGTGCCAAACACGATTTTACCTTCAGCATGGATTTCGGCAGGGTTGATGATATGTGCCATAGAGAGTTTGTGTTCCAACTCGGCGATACGGCCTTCGATAAAGCCTTGCCGTTCTTTGGCGGCTTCGTATTCTGCGTTTTCAGACAAGTCGCCGTGCGAACGTGCTTCGGCGATGGCTTCAATGACTTCTGGGCGTGCTACGCTTTTGAGGTGTTGAAGTTCTTGTTTCAACAATTCTGCACCACGGACGGTCAAAGGGATTTTTTGCATAGAGTTCTCCATGAAAGCATGATGATGCTTTTAAAATTTTATCCGGCCACGCGCGGTAGCCGGATTGGAAATAAAAATACAAGCCGCCAAAGCTTGGCGGCTTGATGAATAAATAAGTAATGCCTGTATTCTACCAAATTCTGCCGAAACCGCAATGATTAAAACGGATTTTCAGTAAAGTGTTGTTTTCTTTCTATTTTGTTTTTTTCAGACGGCCTGAAAACTAAATATTGAAGTATTTCAAAGCTGCATGGGAAAAACGGTTTCTTAAATGAATGTTTTTGATTAAAATACCTGATGCTAATTCGTAGTAATTAGTCTGCTTTAACTATACGAAGAGATTATATGGAAACAAAACCAACTCCCCAAAATGAACAACAGGCTAACCGCCGTTATTTGACTGTTTGGCGATGGCATTTTTATGCCGGATTTTTGGTTGCGCCGTTTTTAACCCTGTTGGCTGTTACAGGGTTGGGAATGCTGCTATTTGCCAATATCACCGGTAAAGAAGGCGAACTCATACATGTTGCGCCGCAGGCAGTGGTTCAGCCTTTATCGGCTCAGGCTGAAGCCGCCAGACAGTTTGTAAATCCGGAAACTGCTTCGGTAGTGCAGTATATTGCGCCGCGCGCAGATGATATGGTTGCCGTATTCCGCGTGAACAATGACGATAAGGCTACTATGGTTGCCGTTGATCCCTATACGGCGAAGGTCGTCAATTCAACGCCGCGCAATGAAGGCTGGTATCACATCATGGACGAAATCCATGGCGATATGATGATCGGTCCGGTAGGCGACTATCTGCTGGAAACTGCCGCGTCGCTGACCATCCTGCTGATAATCACGGGGATTTATTTGTGGTGGGCGAAACAGCGCAGCCTGAAATCCATGCTTGTGCCGAAAGCAGGCAAAGGGCGCACATGGTGGCGTAGCATGCACGGCGCATTCGGCACTTGGGTTTCTTTGCTTCTATTACTGTTCTGCCTGTCGGGCGTTGCTTGGGCGGGAATTTGGGGTGGTAAGTTGGTTCAGTCTTGGAGCCAATTCCCTGCCGGTAAATGGGGCGTCAAACCGAACCCTGTATCTACCGTGCCGACCCATGGCGATGTGTTGAACGACGGTAAAATCAAAGAAGTGCCATGGGTTCTGGAGCTTACGCCTATGCCTGTTTCCGGTACAACGAAGGGCGAAAACGGCATCAATCCGAGCGAACCGATGACTTTGGAAACGGTTGGCCGCTTTGCCCGCGAAATCGGTTTTGAAGGTCGCTACAAGCTTAATTTGCCTAAAGGCGAAACGGGCGTGTGGACGCTGTCTCAAGACTCGATGAGCTACGATATGCCCAGTCCGACCGCCGACCGCACGGTACACATCGATCAATACAGCGGTAAAGTCCTTGCCGACATCCATTACGACGATTACAACTGGTTTGGTAAATTCATGGCGGTCAGCATTGCGCTGCATATCGGTACGATGGGCTGGTGGAGCGTGTTGGCGAACGTTTTGTTCTGCTTGGCGGTCATCTTCATCTGCGTCAGCGGCTGTGTGATGTGGTGGAAACGTCGTCCTTCGGAAGCACGTGGTTTGGTTCCTCCTGCACAGAAAATCAAATTGCCGGTATGGTGGGCAATGGCTGTGCCACTTCTGATTTTGGCTGTGATTTTCCCAACAGCCATTGCCGCAATCGCTGTGATTTGGATTTTGGATACACTGTTGTTGTCGCGTATCCCTGCATTGGCAAGATGGTTTAAATAACCGTCCGATGTGATTAAAGTCCGTCTGAATCTTTTGTTTCAGACGGCGGCCTTTTGTATAAAGGTTAAAAGAGGTAGGGAAGTTACGATTCTGTTTGAGTTTATATGTGAAATGGAGATGGTGGTTGGCTTGCAGGATTGTGTAAGAAAGACGAGGAGATCTTGTATAAAAACAAAAACCCACTTCATTGAAGTGGGTTTTTGATGAAGGTATTAACCTTTGCGAGCAGGCAATTTTTCTTTAATGCGAGCTGCTTTACCGGTCAGGCCGCGCAAGTAGTACAGTTTGGCGCGACGTACGTCACCACGGCGTTTAACTTCGATTTTTTCTACGGTAGGAGAGTACAGTTGGAAAGTACGTTCTACACCTTCGCCGCTAGAGATTTTGCGAACGATGAAGTTGCTGTTCAGGCCACGGTTGCGGCGAGCGATAACAACACCTTCGTATGCTTGCAGACGGCTGCGAGAACCCTCAACCACGCGTACAGATACGACAACGGTGTCGCCTGGAGCGAATTCAGGGATTTCTTTGTTCAAGCGAGCGATTTCTTCTTGCTCTAATTGTTGAATCAAGTTCATTTGTTTTTCCTAAGTTATGATTGGATTTCCTGTTGCTCTTGCAAGATTTCTTTTAAGAGGCGGGATTCCTTTGGGATTAAACTGCGCTTTTCCAATAAATCAGGTCGGCGCTCTAAAGTGCGTCGCAGGGATTGTTTCAATCGCCACTCGGCAATCAAGCCATGATTTCCTGAGCGTAAGACCTCGGGAACCATCATGCCTTGGAATTCTACGGGTTTGGTGTAATGAGGACAGTCTAAAAGGCCGTCTGAAAACGAGTCTTGTTCGGCTGACTGTATATCGCCCAACACACCTGGAACCAACCTTAAGACGGCATCCATCAACATCATGGCGGGTAATTCGCCACCCGAGACGACAAAGTCGCCAATGCTGATTTCTTCGTCCACACTGCTTTGCAATAGTCTTTCATCTATGCCTTCATAGCGTCCGCATAGAAGAACAAGATGAGGCAGTTCGGCAAGTTCTGCAGCTTTTTTGTGTGTCAGCGGCTGACCTTGCGGACTGAGATAAATTACTTTGGCAGGTTTTTGCGAGTTTGCTTTGGCTTCTTCAATTGCCGCTTGAAGCGGCGGCGCCATCATAATCATTCCCGGACCACCTCCGAAGGGGCGATCATCAATATAGCCAAGTTTGTTATCGGCAAATTTTCGGGGATTGATGGCTTGAAACTGCCAAAGATTTTGTTTTCTTGCTCTGCCTGTAACGCCATATTCAACAATGCTGTCGAACATCTCTGGGAAAATGGTGATGGCTTGGATCAGCATCAGTAGTCCAAACCCCAGTCGGCGATAATGGTTTTGCTGTCGGTATCGACAGATTCGATATAGTTGGAGACAAAGGGAATCAGGATTTGTCCGTGTTCGCCTTTAATCATCAAAACATCATTTGCACCGGTTTCCATCAGGTTGCTGACTTTGCCGAGAACGATGTTTTCTTTGTTGATGACGGTCATGCCGACTAAATCTGCCCAGTAGTATTCGTCTTCCTCAGTAGGGGCGAATGACTCTCTGGGGATTTCGATGGTATAGCCGCGCAAGGCAAAGGCTTGGTCGCGATCGTCTATACCTTCAAATTTGACCTGAAGTTCGCCATTGACAATTTTACCTGCCTCAAGCACAACATTCAGGGTTTTGCCATCCTTGCACAACTGCCACTCGGGGTAGTCCAGCAGGCTGTCGGTATATTCGGTATTGGTGGCAATTTTAAGCCAGCCTTTAATGCCGAATACACCTTTGATGTAGCCCATGGCTACCCGTTTTTGAGTGTCTGTCATGGTCGTTTCGGCTGATTAAGCAGCGATTTTTTGCTCTTTAATCAGTTTGGCAACTGCGTCGCTAACTTTCGCGCCTTGAGCAACCCAATGGTTGATGCGGTCTGCGTCGAAACGTACGCGTTCTTGTTTTTCGTTGGCAACGGGGTTGTAGAAACCTACGCGCTCGATGAAGCGGCCGTCACGACGGTTGCGAGAGTCAGTTACGACTACGTTGAAGAAAGGGCGGTGTTTTGAGCCGCCGCGAGCCAAACGGATAACTACCATTTTGAGTCCTTTTGAAAAATGCGGATATATAGAAACCGCTAATTTTAGGATATTTCACACGGGTTATGCAAGTTTTTATTTGTTTTTGTTGCTGTTTTGCCATTCATTCAAATCGAGGCTGGCTTGATACAGGCCGCGGTCGGTTTCCGATGGGGTAACGGTAAATCCTGATTTTTCAGCGAGTTTGAGCATCGGTGTGTTTTCTTTGAGGATTTCCGCATTCATGGTTTGGTAACCTTGCTGTGTGGCAGTTTGGATAATAAGGCTCATCATTTTGCCTGCCAAGCCGGTTTTGCGTGCTTCAGGTGCCAAAGTAATGCCGAACTCGCACTCATTGCGATTGATGCGGCTGTAACGGCTGACTGCGACGATACGGCCGTCTGAAGCGAAGGCTGCCCACGCGCATTCGGTATGGAAATCGGGACGGGTCAGCCGTGCGAGTGTGGGCAGCGGTAACTCGTTGGTATGGGTCATGAAGCGCGTATAGCGGTCGGCCGCGGGTAATTGGCGGACAAATTTTTGTTTGGCTTCGGCATCTTCAGGCTCTAGTGCGCGGATGTGCAGTGTGTTGCCGTCGGGCAGGGTAAATGTATCGGTTTGGCTCGGATACGGTGCGAGTACGTTTTGTATCTCGGGCGTTTCGGTTTTAGGGTGCAGCAGTTCGGAAGCGGCTTCGCCGGTGTTGCGTAGGAATTCGGCTGCGGCCGGATTTTTTTGTTGGAGGTAGGCGGCGGCACTTTGCATTTTAGCGGCGGCCTGTTCTAAGGTTTGGACGGCTTTTTTGGGGATTTTGGTTGTCGGCGCGGCTGGTTTTTCCACAATTTCGGGAATGATGGTGCTGCTGTATTGGCTGCCGTTGTAGTTGAGGATGATGTCGCCGATATGCTGGTTGTTGTGGATAAGCGTGTTTAGGGAATGCAGGAATTGATTGAGAACGGAAGTGTTGTCGAGTTCTGCAAATTGGCTTAAACGCTGGATATCGAGTGTGGTAAATGGAGGTAATGCGGCTTCGGTTTGGCCGTTGTAATGGGCGGAAAGGATGTTGCCGTAAATGGCATGGCGGCTGAACTGGAACTGGACGGCATTGTGTTTTTGGGTTTGGCACGGAGGCAGGTATAGGGCTTCCACCATCAGTTCGGTTTGGCCGGAAGCAATGGCTTTATCGATATTTTTGCTTTTAGGTGTTTTCAGACGGCCTGTTTTGGCTGGCGCAGGGGTATTTTGCACTTGTAGCAAATAGGCGGTTTGATTGCGGAAATAAAGTGTCAGCAAGGCTTCTTCCGGTGTGTTAAACCGAGTCAGGCCGTCTGAAAAACGATAGCTGACGAGAATGGGCTTGCTGGTTTTTTGTGCCAAATTATTCAGAGTTTGATGAATACTGTATGCGTCCGGCGTATCTGGCGAAATAATGCCGAGCAGGGCTTGAGTATGTGGATTTTGTAATTGTTCGAGCACCAGACGGTGGATGCGTGCAGGCGTGGGGTTGCTGCCGATGCAGCCTTGTCGGACGGATGGTGCATCGGTTGGGAGGTCGAGGGTCAATTCACAGGCATTGGCGCTAGTGCGCAGCCATTCTATCGGCGTGTCGGACAGAATGGTGGGGTTGGTAATGACGGGAATGCCGGAAAGGTGGGCTTTTAGGGCTGCTTCCAGTTCGGCGTTATTGAATACCGGTTGGAAATTGCAATGGCGGCTGAGGCTGCGCAGGATGGCTTTGTCTGTGTCGTCGGTGTAGTGTGTGGACAACAGGATAAGCGGAGTGTGGCGTGTAAAGTGTTGGATGGCGCTGAACAGCTCGCGTTGGTTTTCAGCCGGATTGTAGTGGATGACGGCAACTTTGGTATGGCGGTTGTGGCCGAAGCGGTTGAGCCAGTCGGCGGATGTGGTAGGGCTTAGGTCAAAGTTGAGGCTGATGTGGCGCGATACGCCTTGGTGCAGCGTGTTCAGCAGGTGGTTGATGTTGCGGCTGACAGTGCTGTGGCCGGTCAGTAATGCGATATGGCCGGCCGGATAGTCGGCTTGGGTGCCGATATTGAGATTGAGTGAGGGAAGTTGGACGCCTGCGCTGTTGCATACGGTGATGTTCAATTCGTCGCCGTGATATTTTTGAATGATGGAACGGGCGTTTTTACAGGATTCGGGAGGCAGGTTTTCCCAATCTTGAATCAGGATAATGTGGCGCAGGTCTTTTTTACGGCAGGCTTTGAACAGCGAGTCGTAATGGTCGGGCGGGATAACGGCAACAACCAAATCGGCTTGGCCCGGGATTTTGCTGAGGCTGGAGTAGGAGGGAATGCCTGCGACACTGCTGTGTCGAAGATTGACGGGGGTGATTTTGCCTTGATATGAGGAACCGAGCAGGTGGCTGAAAATGCGTTCGCCAAGGCTGTGCGGACGTTCGCTGGCGCCGACGAGGATGATGTGTTCAGGCATGAAGAAGTAGCCGGTTTGGACGGTTGCACTCATGATGGTTCCTTATTTGTGTTTTTGGCCGTCTGAAAAGTTTCAGACGGCCTTATTTTTAGACTTCTTTTTTGTCTCCGGCTTTCTTTTTGGGAAGGATAAAACGCATCCTCAGGCCGTTGGGTTTGACATTTTCAGCAATGATTTTACCGCAGTGTTGTTCCATAATGTGCTGTGTCAATGCAAGCCCTAAACCTGTACCGGGTTTGTGTGCGCTGGAGTCGGCGCGATAAAAGGCAGTGAAAATATGCGGAAGCTGCATTTCATCGACACCAGGCCCGTTGTCGGTAACATCGATAATCCAGTTTTTGTCGTCTTGTCCGATATGGGTTTGAATGGTGCTGCCTTCCGGACTGTAATTGATGGCATTGCGGATCACGTTGTCAAAGGCACGGTATAGATAGCCTTCGTTGGCGCTGACTACGGCATTTTCAGGGATTTTTGGGTCAATGCTCAGGGTAACGCTTTGGTTGTTTTGGTGGGCAATGCTTTGGTTGTCCTCAATCAAGTTGGTCAGGAAAGGAACGAGTTTGAGGTTTTCTTTTTCCAAAGGAATATTGGAAGTTTCCAAGCGAGAGAGGGTCAACAATTCGCCGACCAAAGTATCCATGCGCACCAGTTCGCCTTCAAGGCGCTTGAGATATTGCTCTTGTTTCTGCGGCTGAGATTGAATCAGGCCGACAATCGCCTGCATACGCGCCAGCGGCGAACGCATTTCATGCGAAACGTGGTGGAGCAGGTGGCGCTCTTTGGCAACAAGTTTTTCAAGCTTTTCGGCCATTTTGTCGAACTGTACGGCAAGGTGGGACAATTCGTCGTCACGGTCGTCAACTTGTTGGGAAATGCGGGTTTCAAGTTCGCCGTTAGCCACTCTGTCCATGCCGCCACCTAAAATTTTAATAGGCTTGGTGATGTTGTTGGCAAGGATGTATGCCATCAAGAGCCCCACAACGATGATAAAAGACAGAATGATAAATTCGTGCCAAATAGGCGAAAGCGGCAAGCCGGGAATGAAGAGCGGGCTAGGGAGGCGTTGAGCCTGATGATTGTCCCAGCCTTTAATAAAGAAGAGGTATTCTTCGCCGAAACGGTCGTATTCGATGTGTGCCAAATCAGATTCGGGGTTGTTGATGGCAAAGATACGGGCGCGCTCAATGGAGAGGCTGTCGATGTTTCGGCCTAAAATATCTTTTTTATCGTCGCCGGTAATCACATAAACGGCATTGGAAACCGGATTGTTTTTCCATTCGGAAAGAATTTCGCGCGCACCGCTGTCTCCGCGTGAGTTGAATGCGGAAATAATGCTGCTCATCAATGTGGTTTCGATGGTGCGGCGTTGGTTGAATTGGTTTTCGGCAAGGGTGTTTTGTACCAGCCAAAATGAAAAACTCGCCACAAAGATTGCGCAGACGATGACTGCGCAAAATGTGGCGAAGATGCGTTGAAACAGTTTCATTGATCTGTTTAATCTTTAATTTTTAACAAACAGGTAGCCTAAGCCGCGTACAGTTTGAATCAGGGAAGCATCGCCCAATTTGTGGCGGATGCTGGAGATGTGTACGTCGATGCTGCGGTCAAATTTAGCCAGTTTGCGGTCGAGTGCCTCGATAGACAGGGTCTCTTTGCTGACAACTTGTCCGGCGTGGCGCATCAAAACTTCGAGCAGATTGAACTCGGTGCTGGTCAATTCAAGCGGAGTGTCTTTGATGCTGGCTTGGCGTTTGGCAGGGTAGAGGACAACGTCGCTGACAGAAATGCTGTTAGGCGCGTTGTTTTGTTCGTTGCTGTGTTGTGCACGGCGTAAGATGGCGTTGATACGCGCCAAGAGTTCGCGCGGTGTGCATGGTTTCGGTACGTAATCGTCCGCACCCATTTCCAAACCGATAATGCGGTCGATGTCGTCACCTTTTGCAGTCAGCATGATGATGGGTACAGTGCTTTGGGTGCGTACGTTTTTCAAAACGTCCAAACCGTTCATTTTAGGCATCATGGAGTCTAATACGACGACATCGTATTGTCCGGTCAGAATTTCTTGAACGCCGGCTTCGCCGTCAGGAACGCTGTGGACGTTGAGGCCTTCGGCAGTCAGGTATTCGGTCAGCAATTCGGTCAAGAGGGCATCGTCATCTACGAGTAATACGCGACTCATGGAATTTCCTTTTCGTGATTGTATGCGCCGTGGCACTAAATAGGCGGTGCGGCGATTAAAATAGAGTTGTATTCAATCTTAACATGCAATCTGCTTTTGTTGATAGCGTAATTTTCTGTGCTTTTGCGCTTTTTTGCATAGAAACTTGTCGCTCTTTACATTTTCAGACGGCCTGTAAGGACAAACTGACAATTGAGTGAGTTTTGTTTAGGGTTTATCACATGATTGGGCAGTTTGGTGTTTCGGTGCATTGATGAAATCTTTGCAATCGGACAAAAGTTTGGGCAGCAGAGGGGCGAATACCGGATGGCTGCGTATTTTGTCGGCGTAGAAATACATCATATACGGGTAATAATATTGCACTGCCTGCATCCATTGCGCACCTTCTTCTTTTTTGCCTTGTCGGTAGAGGTAAAGGCCGACTTGATAGGCGCTGGAGTAGGGGCGGTAGGTCAGAGCTTTGAGTGCGGCTTCTTCTGCCCACGGGCGGATGTAGGCATCGGTCGGGTCTGCACGTTTGCTCAAACTTAAATCGGCGTAATAGGCAAGCATGGGGCTTTCTTTGGAAAGTCGTTGCAGGCCGTCGATTTTGTTTTGAACCGTTTGCTGATCATCGGTTTTCCCTACACGGCTATATTGGGTCAGATTTTGATATTCCCAGATGAGGTTTGCCATGCCGATTAAAATCGATAAAGCAGCTATACCGCCTGTCCATTGTCTGATTCGGGTAGATAAAAGGCCGTCTGAAACATCTTTAAGATAAGAGGGTGTCAACGACAGAATCAGGCTAAATACGGTGAGGAAGTAGATATACCAAAGTGGATATTCAAGCATGCTGTGGCAGAGGCTGACGGCGGCGGCAGTCAGTAAAAACAGCGAGGCCGGCGTTTGGTTGCGGCCTGATAGTCGCCATACGGCTGCAAGCAGGGTTAAGGTTGCCAGCAAGGTACCGGCAATGCCCATTTCGGACAGCAACTGCATGACGATATTGTGCGAATGGGTAAACAGTACGCCGAGGATATTGTTGGGGAAATATTGTTGCTGGGCATTGATCAGAAAGGTTTGCTGGGCAAAGCTGTTCCAGCCGTGACCGAACCAAGGTGCGGATTGAAAGGCAATCCATGCTTTGCTCCATTCGATTTGGCGCATGGAACCTTCAAAACCGCTGGTGCCTGCGCGTTCGACAGCTGTTTCGTATTTGATGTTGCCAAACAAATCCAACAGGCTGCCCATGCCGAATTGGAAAGCAGCGGCCAGGATGGCGGTCAGAAGGAAAATGCACAGTGCGCGTTTGTGTTGGAAACGAATACGCCAAAACCATAACGGCGTAATCAGGAATAAGGCGGCAATGTAGCCTAAGATGGTGCGCGAGTTGACAAGGCCGAGGGTCGCAGTCAAAGCCAATACGAACAGAAAACCTGCTGCATTGGACATTTTGCGCGCCGTCCATAAATAGGATGCCGCCAAAATGCCCCACATTAAATAATGTCCCAAATGATTGCGCTGGCCGAGTTGACCGTTTACGGTACCGCTGCTTCGGGCAATGATGCCGTTCAACCACTCTACGTTGGACCAGCCTTTAAATTGCAGCCAGACGATGGCAGCCTGTATGGTTGCACCTATCAATAAAGACCAAGCAAAGATGCTGACGACGCGATCCTGTCCGTAAGCTGTTACCCAGCCGCGCACCGACCATGCACCCAGTGCCAAAATGACAAAGGTCCAGGCGGTGATGTCGCTCATGCCGGGGTAGGTGGAATGCATGAGGCGCGCTTGGAGCGACCAAAATACGGCCATGGCAAACAAGCCGATGCTGAGTGCGGGAAGGCGGATATTCAGCAGGCCTTTGTGTGCGCTAATCAATGTCAGTACTAATGAGCCGCTCAGTGAGATGGCTTCCAAATAAAAGCTGGGCAGTGGGCCGACTCGGTAGAGTGAGAGAAAAGGGACGACACAAATCCAAAGAAAACTGAGCCATAAAGGCCAAAAGGTTTTCACTGGAGATTCAGTCAGGCCGTCTGAAAGTGTGTGGTAGGTCATTTCGATGTGTGTTTTTGTTGTTTGATAAATGCAAGGCAACCGAGGAAAAAGGCAATGCACAATAATACGGAAACGGCGGCGCAAATCCGGCTGGCGACGGCTGTGTCAGCCAGGCGCATACAAGCTTCGGCAAAGTAAATCAGAATCAGCATGGAGCTGTATTGATAAGTGTAGATGCGTTTTTTCAAAATGCCGGTCAACGGCAGGCACAGGGGCAGGGCTTTCAGGGCCAGCCATGAGCCGCCTTCGCGCAATGGAGCGATCCACAATTCCCATGACAAGGAAAGCAGAATCAGCAGGATAAGGCTTATGGAAGTTGCAAGATAAGGTAATGGGGAGCGTGTATTGTTCACAATATTGAGGGCGTAAAGCCGTACTGGAAAACTTAAAATTATACCGCTAAAAAGGCAGGGTAAGCCAAGAATATTGCTTAAAGATGCTGAAGAAAGGATTTATTGTTTTTTCTTCAAACGAATGAAACTTTATCTTGTTTTATAGTCTTATTAATATATATATTTAATAAAGATTGTGCTACTATTATAAATACTTTATCTCAGGAGGATAGAAAACCATGAATCGCGTTGCTGATGTTATCCGTGATGATATTAAAGTAATGACAGCCTATCAGGTTGCCGATTTGCCGGAAGGTTTTATTAAGTTGGACGCCATGGAGTGTCCGCATCATCCTTTCGCCGGGTATGAATCTTTATTATCGGAATGGGCGGACTTGGCAAAGCAGGCACCGATTCATTTGTATCCCCATACTGCCAAGAGCGGTATTTATGAAGAATTGAGGGAGGTTTTCGGTATTCCCGATAAGGCGGAAATCGCGTTGGGTAACGGCTCCGACGAGCTTATCCAGTTTTTGACTATGCTGGTTGCCAAACCAAATGCGTGTGTATTGGGTATTGAGCCAAGTTTTGTTATGTATCGTCATAATGCCGCGCTTTATGGCATGGAATATGTCGGCGTTCCCTTAAATCCGGATTTCTCTTTAAACCTTCCTGCCGTTCTGTCTGCGATTGAGCAACATCAGCCGTCATTAATTTTTATTGCCTATCCCAATAACCCTACCGGCGTGTGCTTTAAGCGGGAAGAAGTGGAGGCGGTCATTCGTGCGGCTACCGGCATTGTGGTTGTCGATGAGGCATATGGCGCGTTTCATCATGACAGCTTCCTTCCGTGGGCGGGCGAAGTTGAAAACCTGGTCGTAATGCGCACCATCAGTAAAATCGGCTTTGCAGGCTTGCGGATGGGATATGCGGCGGCAAGTCCAAGTCTCATGGGTGAACTGGCCAAAATCCTTCCGCCTTACAATATGAATCAATTAAGCTTGGCGGCGGCAAAATTTTCATTGAAACATCATCAAATCATTCAGCAAAACATTGATACATTAAAAAACGAGCGTTCGCGTGTGATGAATGAATTGTTGAAATTAAACCGTTTGGAAGTTTTTCCGAGCGAAGCCAACTTTATTACCGTTCGCGTTCCTGATGCGAATGAGCTGTTTGAAATATTGAAGCAAAACCGCATACTGATTAAAAAACTGCATGGCAGCCATCCGCTTTTGGATCAGTGTGTCCGCATAACCATAGGCTCGGCAGCGCAAAATGATGCCGTCTTGGCCGTTATTAAAAACCTTTACCCCAATCTTTGATTCCAAGGAAACTACCATTATGAACAAAGCTCAACTGCATTTGACCAATTTTCTGTTACTGGTTGAAGAAGCCGGCTCATTGACCAAGCTTGCACGCGCATGCGGTTATGAAAACTCCGCCTCCCTGTCTCAGCTCAAACGCCGTTTGGAACAACAAGCAGGCGATGAGTCTGCGCGCGGCATTCGTCCGAGCCTGGCTGCGAAGTTGGAATCCGGTATGCACAAACGCAAAGGCTGGCTGAACCGTGACCACAGCAAAGACCAAGAAAAAGCAGCAGCGGTTGAAGCGGCGCGTTTGGAAAAACAAACTGTCGAAGCAGCAGAAACTGGTGTTTCAAACGAAGGCCGTTTTGTTACCGTTACCCGCAATACCTGTGAAACCCAAATCACCGTTAGCCTCAACCTTGACGGTACCGGTAAATACCGCTTGGATACCGGCGTTCCTTTCCTTGAGCATATGCTTGCCCAAGTAGCGCGTCATGGTTTGATTGACTTGGATATTACCTGCAAAGGCGATTTGCACATTGACGACCATCACACAGTTGAGGACATCGGTATCGTGGTGGGTCAGGCCTTGAAACAGGCGCTTGGCAATAAAGCCGGCATTACCCGTTACGGTCATGCCTATGTTCCGCTGGACGAGGCGTTGAGCCGTGTAGTCATCGATCTTTCCGGCCGTCCTGGCTTGGTGTACAACATCGACTTTACCCGCGCTCTGATCGGCCGTTTTGATGTCGATTTGTTTGAAGAATTTTTCCACGGCCTTGTGAACCACAGCATGATGACCTTGCACATCGATAACTTGAGCGGCAGTAATGCACATCATCAAGCCGAGACTGTTTTCAAAGCCTTCGGCCGCGCATTGCGCATGGCGGTCGAATACGATCCGCGCATGATGGGTCAAACGCCTTCTACCAAAGGCACGCTGAGCGAAGAATCTGTTCAAGAAGAAGCAGAAGCCGCATCTGAAGAATAAGGCATCGTGTGAATGAATAAAGGCCGTCTGAAACCGATCGGGATTTCAGACGGCCTTTATTATTCATCTTGTATGGTGGCAATATTTTGTTTTAAACCATCTTTTGCTACAATCATTCTTATTATTATATTAATCATTAAATGTTTTCAGACGGCCTGAGGAGAAGCAATGAAAGTAGCGATTGTCGATTATGGAATGGGAAACCTGCACTCAGTGTTGAAATCTGTTCAGGCGGCGCAGGTCTTGTCCAAGCAAAATGCCGAGGTTTATCTGACTTCGCGGCCCGAAGAAGTGATAGCGGCGGATAAGGTTATCTTTCCAGGGCAGGGTGCCATGCCGGATTGCATGTCGGCGCTGGAGGCAAGCGGTTTGGGTGAGGCGGTTTCAGACGGCCTGAAAAACAAGCCGTTTTTTGGAATTTGCGTAGGTGCGCAATTATTGTTTGAACACAGTGAAGAAGGCGATACAGATGGTTTGGGTTGGTTTGAAGGTCAAGTAAAACGGTTTTTGCCCAATCAAACCGATGAGCAAGGAGGCCGTCTGAAAGTGCCGCATATGGGTTGGAATACAGTGCGCCAAACCCGTCCGCATCCTTTATTTCAAGACATTGGGCAAAACGAGTATTTCTATTTTGTTCACAGCTATTATTTTGCACCGAAAAATGAAGAGATTGTTTTAGGCGTTAGCGAATATCCGAATGAATTTGCCTGCATTGTCGGTAAGGACAATGTGTTTGCCACACAGTTCCACACGGAGAAAAGCCATCAGGCAGGATTGCTGCTGCTGCGTAATTTTTTAAATTGGCAGATTTGAGGCTTTTAACATAAATCTGCTAAAAATCGCTAATTTGTGTAAAATATACTGAAATTGAATAGAGGAGAAGAAAATGCTGTTGATACCTGCCATTGATTTGAAAGAAGGACGCTGTGTTCGCTTAAAACAAGGCTTGATGGAGCAGGCGACGGTGTTTTCCGATTCACCGGCAGAGATGGCTTTGCATTGGCGCAATCAAGGCGCACGCCGTTTGCATTTGGTTGATTTGAACGGCGCATTCGCAGGCGTTCCTCAAAATTTTCCGGCGATTAAAGAAATTTTGGCCGCCGTAGCCAAAGATATTCCGGTACAGCTTGGCGGCGGTATCCGTGATTTGGGCACCATCGAAAAGTATTTGGATTTGGGTCTGACCGATGTGATTATCGGTACGGCCGCGGTAAAAAATCCTGAATTTGTGCGCGAAGCATGTAAGGCCTTTCCGGGTCAGATTATCGTCGGCTTGGATGCCAAAGACGGTATGGTGGCGATAGACGGTTGGGCAACGGTAACGGAGCATCATGTCGTCGATTTGGCCAAGCGTTTTGAAGACGATGGCGTCAACAGCATTATTTATACCGATATCGGCCGCGACGGCATGATGAGCGGCGTGAATATCGAAGCTACCGTCAAATTGGCCCAATCCGTGAATATTCCGATTATCGCTTCCGGCGGTTTGACGAATTTGGATGATATCCGTGCATTGTGTGCCGTTGAAAACGAAGGCGTGAGCGGTGCAATTACCGGCCGTGCAATTTATGAGGGAAGCATTGATTTTGCACAGGCGCAAAAACTGGCCGATTCTTTGGCTTAAGTGTGTCAGATTATGCGGATAAGACCTTGCAGGCCATTAAAACGCAGCGGCTGACGCAGCACACAAAAATGCACTCAAAGGGATTGCCTGTATAGGTCATGGGTTTATATCTGTTTGAAATAATTATAAAAACAACCCAATCGATATTTTATTAAGGGATTAGTATGCTTGAAGCGTTTGTTTTGGGTTTTTGGATTATCTGGTCATCCGACCGCGAAGTGTATCCACTAAGTGAAAGTTTGTGGTTTACACTGATTGCAGTGATATTGCGGCAGCTGACGGCGTTTGATTTGCCGATTATCGATACCTATTGGATGATTTTCAACGGGATAATATGGGCATTTGCCGGTTTGATTTTTTCCATCGTCGGTCGCATCGACAGCAATTTCATTATTTCCTGCGTTTTGGCGATGATGGCGGGGATTGGTTATTTTCAGCTGTTGCAACATTTGCCGGATTGGTTGAGCAAATTTTTGGCCTGACGGTTTCAGACGGCCTGAGAACGGATAAGAGGTATTGAGTATGACATTGGCAAAACGAATTATTCCTTGTCTGGATGTAAAAGACGGTCGCGTGGTAAAAGGTGTCAACTTTTTGGGTTTACGCGATGCAGGCAATCCGGTTGACGTTGCCAAACGCTACAACGATGAAGGCGCGGATGAATTGACCTTTTTGGACATTACTGCCTCCAGCGACAATCGCGATACTATTTTGCACGTTATTGAGGCAGTCGCATCACAAGTTTTTATTCCATTGACGGTCGGCGGCGGTGTGCGTACGGTTGCCGATATCCGTCGCCTGCTTAATGCCGGTGCCGATAAGGCCAGCATCAATACGGCCGCTGTAACCAATCCTGATTTGGTAAATGAAGCGGCCGGTTTTTTTGGTTCACAAGCGATTGTCGTTGCCGTGGATGCCAAAGCGGTCAACCCTGAAAATACCCGTTGGGAAATCTTTACCCACGGCGGACGTAATCCGACCGGTTTGGATGCGGTGGAATGGGCTGTCGAAATGCAGCGGCGCGGTGCGGGCGAGATTTTGCTGACCAGTATGGATCGGGACGGCACCAAGCAAGGTTTTAACCTGCCTTTGACACGCGCGGTCAGTGAAGCGGTCGATATTCCGGTCATTGCTTCCGGTGGCGTCGGTTCGGTACAACACTTGGTGGACGGCATTAAAGACGGAAAGGCAGATGCGGTATTGGCCGCCAGTATTTTCCACTTTGGCGAAGCGAGTATCCGCGAAGCGAAACTGGCCATGCGTGAAGCAGGAATTGAAGTGCGTTTGTGATTGCTATCTAAAGGCCGTCTGAAAATATGGGAGAAAGGCGCGAATGTCGAACATAAACGAAACGCTGCTGAATGCCGTAAAATTTGATGAAAAAGGTTTGGTTTGCGCGATTGCCCAAGATTGGCAGACACGCCGTGTGCTGATGGTTGCCTGGATGAACGCCGAAGCCCTACAAAAAACCGTAGAAACCGGTTTTGCCCACTATTACAGCCGTTCCCGCCAAAAACAATGGATGAAGGGCGAAGAGTCCGGACATACGCAAAAAGTACACGAATTGCGCTTGGATTGCGATGGCGACGCAGTGGTTATGTTGATTGAACAAAACGGCGGCATTGCCTGTCATACTGGGCGCGAAAGCTGCTTTTACAAAGTTTGGCAAGAGGGCGCATGGCAGACAGTCGATGCCGTATTGAAAGACGAAGAGGCGATTTACGGACATAAACATCCTTAAGGCCGTCTGAAAGAAAATAAGAGAAACCGACCATGACCGATACTATCCTTACCCAAATTCAAAACGTCATCGATTCGCGCAAAGGCGGCGACCCTGATGCTTCTTATGTCGCCCAACTGCTGCACAAAGGCGAAGACAAGATTCTGAAAAAAGTCATCGAGGAAGCGGGCGAAACCATGATGGCCTCTAAAGATGGCGGTGGCGAACATTTGGTTTACGAAGTGGCGGATTTGTGGTTTCATACCATGGTTTTATTGGCGTATCACGGATTGCGTGCCGAAGATGTAGTAAACGAGCTTGCGCGCCGTCAAGGTTTGTCGGGATTAGTGGAAAAAGCTTCTCGCAAAGAATCTTGAATTTATATTACAATCCCGTATTTGACCTGTTTCAGAATCCGTCTCCTGGGGCAAAAACGATTTCACTTTTTGGTTGAAACCCGTTACGCCCGTTTTCAGACGGCCATTGGAGCCATTATGGATAATTGTATTTTCTGCAAAATTGCAACCAAAGATATTCCGGCACAAACCGTTTACGAAGACGATGAGATGCTTTGTTTCAAAGATATCCGTCCTGCCGCGCCGGTGCATCTGTTGCTGATTCCGAAAGTGCACTTCGACTCACTGGCACACGCCACTGCCGAACATCAAACCTTGTTGGGCAAAATGATGTTGAAAGTTCCTCAAATCGCCCATGAGGCAGGTTTGACCGACGGCTTCAAAACCCTGATCAACACAGGCAAAGGCGGCGGACAAGAAGTCTTCCACCTGCATATCCATATCATGGGTACGCCCGCATAACTATTATCTATTTTTAACAAATTCAAGGATTTATCATGGGTAGCTTCTCTCTCTGGCACTGGATTATCGTACTGATTATCGTCGTTTTGGTATTCGGTACCAAAAAATTGCGCAACGTCGGCAAAGACCTCGGCGGTGCAGTGCATGACTTCAAACAAGGCCTGAATGAAGGTACAGACGGCAAAGATGCCAAAAAAGACGAAGTCATCGAACACAAAAAAGACGAAGACAAAGCATAATCCATGTTTGATTTCGGTTTGGGCGAATTGCTGCTGGTCGGCGTTGTCGCCCTGATAGTGCTTGGCCCCGAACGTCTGCCGCAAGCCGCGCGCACGGCCGGGCGTTTGGTCGGCAAATTGCAAGGATTCGTCAATAACGTCAAGCAGGAACTCAACACTCAGGCTGAGTTGGACGAATTGCGCAAGGTGAAGCAGGAATTTGAAACCGCCGCATCTGAGTTTCGCGACGGTATCAAAGACTTGGGCAATGATGCACAAAAAAATCTGAGCGATATTTCAGACGGCCTCAAGCCGTGGGAACGCCTGCCCGAACAAAAAACGCCAGCTGATTTTGGTGTGGACGAATTCGGTAATCCTCTGCCTGATTTGGCTTCAAGCAGCACTGAAAATGAAAGTGCGGCCCAAGTTCCTGAAGAGGGTGGGGCAGTGCAAACTCAAGAGCCTGTCGGGGCTGAAAATGCCGAGTCCGAGCAAGACCGCGCTTGGCGTGAGTATTTGACCGCATCGGTTTCCCCCGCACCGGCAGTTGAAGTCAGCTATGTCGAAGCCCCTATCACCGATGTTCCTCCGCTGCATACGACTTCTTTGCGTAAGCAGGCGATGAGCCGCAAACGCGATATGCGCCCGAAATTCCACGCAAAGCCCAAACTGCGCGTCCGTAAGTAAAAAGTGAGTCAACCGGTGTCCGAACCTCAACACGAACAACCCGTCCAACCGCTTATCGAGCATCTTCTCGAGCTGCGCCGCCGCATGATGTGGATCGTCATCGGTATTGTTGTCTGCTTTTTGGGCATGATGCCGTTTGCCCAGCAGCTCTATACCTTTGTTGCCGAACCATTGATGGCCAATCTGCCTAAAGATACCAGCATGATTGCAACCGATGTGATCGCGCCGTTTTTTGTGCCGGTCAAGGTTACTCTGATGGCGGCATTTCTGCTGTCGTTGCCGCACACGCTGTATCAAGTTTGGGCGTTTGTCGCTCCTGCCTTATACCAAAACGAAAAACGCTTGATTACGCCGCTGGTGTTATCCAGCGTGACGCTTTTCTTCGTTGGGATGGCGTTTGCCTATTTTTTGGTGTTTCCCGTTATTTTCAAATTCTTGGCCGGTGTAACCCCTGTCGGCGTCAATATGGCGACCGATATCGACAAATACCTGTCCTTTATTTTGGGCATGTTTGTGGCATTTGGTACGACGTTTGAAGTGCCCGTTGTTGTGGTGTTGCTTGCCAAAATGGGCATTGTCTCGACTGCACAGCTTAAGAACGCCCGTCCGTATGTTATCGTGGGTGCGTTTGTCGTGGCCGCAATCATCACGCCGCCTGACGTAATTTCTCAAACCCTGCTTGCTGTTCCGCTGATTCTGCTCTATGAAGCAGGTATTTGGTTCAGCCGCTTTATCAAAGCGAAAACGCAGCAGGAAGATAAAGATACACCGCAACCACCGTCAGAAGTTTAAGAATCAAGGCCGTCTGAAGAATTTTTCAGACGGCCTTTGTATCATGGCACTTCAGTTTTTAAGAAAAAGTATGATGAATGTTCGGGGAATCGTACAAAAACGCTACAGCCCTAAATTCTTTTGATGTGACTAAAAATTTCGACCGAGGATTTTGCCGAAATCGAAGCAGTAATGCGTAACAGTCCCTTATGCGTCAATGGGCTGGTATTCTGAAGATGATTTTAATACCAAACTGCTGGAATTACGTTTGGGAAATGGGGTGATTTTTACCAAGGCATAAGCCGAAAATACTTGATTTTAGGTAATTGAAAAAATATTCGTTTCTATTTTATCGAGAAGAATGATGTCAGGCCGTCTGAAAATTAACTACGTTTCAGACGGCTTTTTTATTACCCTTGTTTTTCGTTGTAATCCTTATTTATTAAGCATTTTGCAAAAAGGGTTTTGAAAAAGAGAAGTTTATATTTTGACTAAATCCAGCCGTATGAATCCATAGTGAAATGTGTTATCTTATCTACGTGTGTTAAGAAACATTAATAAATTTGTATTTTTCTTGCAGAGAAAGGCTTCAAAATGGATGGATGGACTCAAACGCTGAGTGCCGGTACCTTGCTCGGTATCGCTGCGGCAGCAATTTTGCTGATCTTGATTTTGATTGTAAAACTGCGCGTTCATGCCTTGCTGACGTTGGTATTGGTCAGCCTGTTGACTGCCATCGTGACAGGTCTGCCTATGGGCAGCATTGTTAATGATGTATTGGTTAAAAACTTTGGCGGTACGCTCGGCAGCGTGGCGTTGCTGGTCGGTTTGGGCGCAATGCTCGGCCGTTTGGTAGAAACTTCCGGTGGTGCTCAGTCTTTGGCAGATGCGCTGATTCGGATTTTTGGTGAGAATCGTGCACCATTTGCTTTAGGCGTGGCTTCTTTGATTTTTGGTTTCCCAATTTTCTTTGATGCCGGCTTGGTGGTGATGCTGCCGATTGTGTTTGCAACGGCACGCCGTATGAAGCAGACCGTTCTGCCATACGCGCTGGCGTCTATTGGTGCATTTTCGGTCATGCACGTCTTCCTGCCGCCACATCCCGGCCCGATTGCCGCTTCTGAATTTTATGGCGCAAATATTGGTCAACTGCTGATTTTGGGTTTACCTGTTACCTTGATTACTTGGTATTTCAGCGGCTATTTATTGGGTAAAGTTTTGGGCCGCAGCATTCATGTGCCCGTTCCTGATCTGCTCAGCGGCGGTACGCAAGATAACGACCAACCGAAAGCGCCTGCAAAGGCATCTACGGTCATTGGCATTATGCTAATTCCTATGTTATTGATTTTCTTGAATACTGGTTTGTCTACTCTGATCAGCGAGAAAATGGTCAGTGCGGATGAAGGCTGGGTGCAGTTTGCACGAATGCTCGGTTCGACACCGATTGCTTTGCTGATTTCTGTTTTGGTAGCCCTGTATGTATTGGGTAGTAAACGTGGCGAAAAAGCCAGCGCTTTGGAGAAAACCATTGATGGCGCATTGGGCCCGGTTTGCTCGGTTATTTTGATTACCGGTGCAGGCGGTATGTTCGGCGGCGTATTGCGTGCTTCCGGTATCGGTAAGGCTTTGGCCGACAGCATGGCTGACTTGGGTATTCCTGTTTTACTGGGCTGTTTCTTGGTAGCTTTGGCTTTGCGTATTGCGCAAGGTTCTGCGACTGTTGCCCTGACTACCGCTGCCGCGTTGATGGCACCAGCCGTTGCGGCGGCAGGTTTCAGCGATTGGCAGATTACTTGCGTGGTATTGGCTACGGCGGCAGGTTCCGTTGGTTGCAGCCACTTTAACGATTCAGGCTTCTGGCTTGTCGGCCGTCTGTTGGATATGGATGTGCCGACGACCTTGAAGACATGGACGGTCAACCAAACACTTATCGCACTCATCGGTTTTGCTTTATCGTCAGTGTTGTTTGTTTTGGTTTAATCGGAAGAACGGGCGGATAGTGTTTTTGAGATAACACAATCCGCCCGTTTTTAAATACCGTTAAAATCTAGATAAACAAGGAGTAGAAAAATGACGACACATTTTGTCATGATGGGCGTGTGCGGTTGCGGTAAAACCACTGCCGCGCTGTCTTTGCAAAAACATCTCAACCAATGTCCGTATGCCGAAGGCGATGATTTCCATACACAAGCCAATCGCGACAAGATGGGTGCCGGTATTCCGTTGACGGATGAAGACCGCTATCCATGGCTGGGCAACTTGCGTGATTGGATGACGGAGCAGGCAAAAAATGGGGAAAAATATTCCATCGTTACTTGTTCCGCACTCAAGCATCACTATCGCGATATTCTGCGTGGTGCGGAAGGGAAGGTGGCTTTTATCCATCTGACTCCGCCTCAAGCAATTAATCTCGAGCGTATATTATCGCGTCAGGGGCATTATATGAAAGCCGGAATGCTGGATTCGCAGCTGGAGATTTTGGAAGAGCTGGGTGCTGATGAGTACGGTGTCAAAATCGACAATCCAGGTTCGCCTGAAGCCGTTGAGGCAGATATTGTGAACTGGGTGAAAGCGCAAGGCTTGATTTAGTAATGATCAGAAATGGAAAGGCCGTCTGAAATATTTCAGACGGCCTTTTTTTGATGGGATTTAGAATGTTTTTTGCGAGTCAAGCAATAAGGTAACCGGCCCGTCATTGCAAAGGGAAACCTGCATATGGGTTTGGAATCTGCCGGTTTCGACGGTCAATCCATGTTCGCGCAAAAGTTGCGCGGTGTATTGATAAAGCTTGTCTGCTTGTTCGGCAGGGGCAGCATTGGAGAAGGACGGACGGCGGCCGCTGCGCGCATCGGCGTAAAGGGTAAACTGGGAAACCAGTAATATCGAGCCGCCGACATCTTTGAGCGATAAATTTAATTTGCCGTTTTCGTCTTCAAAGATACGTAGATTGGCGGTTTTATCCGTAATGTATTTGGCGTCCGCTTCTGTATCGGTGTGGGTAACGCCGAGCAATATCATAAATCCGTTGTTGATTTCGCCGCAGGTTTCGCAGGAGTTTTCGGACAAAACGTCAACTTTGGCATGGGTAACTTTTTGGATAACAGCACGCATGATGTTTTTGAATAAAAGAAGTTGGTAAAAAAGGGCGTAAGATACGCCCTCTGTGGTCAAATATGGTTTCAGACGGCCTGAAACCATTGAATCAATTTACGGATTAATGCCGTTTTCTTTTAAGATGCGTTCGATCTGATTCTCGACTTTTTCTCGTTTGACAGCTTGGGCAATCTGATTACGCACCAGTTCGAAAGGTTCGGCATTAGGATTACGCTCTACGGCACTGAGTTTAAACAGATAAAAACGGTTTTCCATCTGAATCGGCTCATGTGTTACATCACCTCGGTTCATGTTGGCAAAAGCGGTAGCCAGTTGAGGAGAGAGCTGTTGTGGAGAGATGAAGCCGTCGAACTCTTGTTCAGGGTTGGGATAGCGTTTCATCAGTTCTTCAAATGACAAGCCTTTGAGCAGCAGTTCTTGCGCGGCGCGTACTTCGTCGGCTGAAGCAAAGCTGACTTGTTGCAGCTTGATAATGCGTGTTTGCTGGTCGTAGAAACGGCGCAACTCAGCATCGTCAACCGCGGTTTGACGTTCTAGATAAGCAGCGTATTGGTTGGCATAAAACTCAGCTTCAACGTTTTTAAGCTGATTCTGCACTTCTGCATCTTTGTCCAAACCAGCCTTGATGGCTTCATTTTTCAAAATTTCCAAAGTCTGCAAACGTTTAACCACATCTTTGCGGATTGCCTGGCCATCGGGTTTGGCAGTCTGGTTGGGATGTTGATCGGCCTGTCTCAATACTTCGGCGACCATGCTGTCGATACGGGCGGGATCGATTTCAGGCGCTTTGGCGGTTGCTAAGCTCACGGTTGACAAGGCGAGGATAGCCAAAACGGCAGTTTTGGGCTTGATGTTCATGTGAGTTCCTTATTGCCCGCCGCTATCACGGCGGGCACCTTATATTATTTGTTGACTTTGATGCTGGCTTTTTTCAGTAATGATTGAATGGCCGCATCAACACGGGCTGCCTGTAAGTCGCTGCCAATCTCGTTTTTAGCGACTTCGTAAGAAGGTATGGTAACGTTACGGCGGTCATTGACGTAGAAAACGGCGTACAGATTACCGTTTTGCAGTGGAGTTTTAGTGTACGCACCTTTTTTCAGGTCTTTGACTGCAGCGTAAAGCGGAGGCGCTGATTCTTGCAAATCTTTAAGCGGAACATAAGCTTTAGGGATGCCGCCGGCTTTTTTGGCCGCTTCGTCAATTGAGTATTGGTTCAATACCGAAACAAAGCTTTTTTTCGCATCCAAATCGGCAATGGCTTTTTGGGCATTGCTGTTGCTGTCGGTTAAGATTTCGCCCAGTTGGACTTCCTGAGTACCTTTATAGAAGTTGCTGAAATCGTTGTAAGCGGCTTTGACATCTTTTTCTTGAACAGGATTTTGACGGACGATATGTGCTGCAAAAGCTTGGCCCAATAAATCTTTTTCGAAAACTGCCCATTCGGTTTTGAATGTGGCTTTTTTATCTGCGCCTTGCTTGGCGGCATCAGCACGCGCTTGTTCCAATGCTGTTTTGAATTCAGCGCTTTGATCCAGTTTTAATTTTTTGGCTTCTTGGGTAACAACAGTGCTGATAACTTGGCGTTCAGTCAGCATTTGACGCAATTCAGGAGTGTCTTGAACGTTCGGGTTGCTGGCGCGTACGGAAGCAACTTGGTCATCGATAACGCTGCTGTCGATGGCTTGACCGTTGACGGTAACCAAAGTTTGGGCAAACAGGGTGCCGGAAGTCAGAGCAAGCATCAAGGCTGAAGCAAAGTAGGTTTTTTTCATTGTATTTCTCTTTTAAATTAATGATTGGAAATAAATTAATGATTAGAAATCAAAGTTTGGGCAGTCATCTTAATGGAAGTATTCGTCCGGCGTGGCCGCTTTGATACTGAGTGCATGAATCAGGCCGTCTGAAAACAAGTCTTGTAAAAGCTGCTTAATCATACGTTGCCGTTGGAGGCGGCCAATGTTTTCAAATGAGTTGCTGACCACCACTATAGCGTAATGCCCTCCGCCTTTATTACCGGCATGGCCGGCATGCAGATGGCTTTCATCTTCAAAATCGAAGAACTCAGGCTCAAGCGTCCGCAGGCGTTCCTCGATAATTTGACGCATATTGCTCATTTGAACACGGCTTTAAAGGGTTTAATCAATACTTCTGCGTATACGCCGGCATCGACGTAAGGGTCTTGTTCTGCCCATTCTTGTGCAGCGTCCAAAGATTCGAATTGAGCCACAATCAGGCTGCCGGAAACGCGTTCCGGATTATCTGGTAAAGGATTGGGGCCTGCAGTCAGCAGACGGCCTTGCGCTTTCAATTCTTCTAAGCGTGCTAAATGAGCAGGGCGTGCTGCCATGCGTGCTTCGTGGACATCTTCGGCATCAGTAGCCAAAAGCATGAAATATTCCATTATTGATCCTCCTTAGGCTGAAAACGCATCAGATACATACCCTGTGCGATGGAAAAAATGATTGTGAAACCCAATGTGCCGAACAGTTTGTAATTGACCCATTGGTCTGGAAAATATGTAAAGACAAAGAGGTTGGCCGCACCCATAAAAATCAGGAAGCCAATCCATGCATAAGTCAGGCGCGTCCATACAAAATCAGGTAGCTGCATTTCTTTGCCCATGACGGCTTTAAGCCCGTTTTTACCGGCAAGGTGGCTGAACAGCATGACGATGGCGCCGATCCAAAACAGAACGGTCGGTTTCCACATGATAAAGCGGTTGTCTTTCAGCAGAATCGTTGCGCCGCCAAAAAAGACAATCAAAATCAGGCTGACCCATTGCATGGTATCCAGTTTACGGTGTTTCCAAAAGGTCAGCGCAGCTTGGGCAATACCGACTATAACCGCAACAGCCGTTGCGGCAATCATGTCTTTGGTAATGATGTATGTGATGAAAAATAAGAATACGGCGAATAAGTCGCTCAAAATCTTCATATGTTAATGATGAAACTAATTGAGTAAATGCTAATCATACAGGGAGATGTGTTTTTTTGCACCTTTCCCCTTAACTTCAATACCACATATATTTATATAAAATATTTGTTTTGGGTTGGCGAAATTTGTAAAAAAGAAACACAAGCATGCAAAAGTAATAGATTTGCTAAGGAATTTTAGGCTGAATAGCCTCTATTGCTTGGCAGGGATGGGTTAAAAATATATCATGACGTAATATCCAGTAAATATATGGTTAAATGCGCGCACATTGGTTAGTACCATAATTTTCGAACAGGGGATCCGTTTTGAAAAAACATCACAATATTAAATTAATTACAGCTTCTATCGCTTTAATGACATCGCTCAGTGCCTCTGCAGGTTTGGGCGGCTTGAACGTTCAATCTCATTTGGATGAGCCTTTTACAGGCAGCATCACTGTGACTGGTGAGGAAGCTCAGGCTCTGCTCAATGGCGGTAAGGCCACTATTTCAAATGGCAATTTGCGCGCGGCGGTACGCAAATCAGGCGATAAGGCAGTCGTTACTATCCGTTCTTCTAAAGCCATCAAAGATCCTGTTTTGGTTTTCCAAGTAGGTGTCGGCGCGCAATCGCGTGAATATACCGCTATTATCGATCCGGCCGGATATGATTCTAAAGATGCTGCATCTGTTCGTACCCGTCCGGCTACTGAATCTCAATCCTCCGAGCCGACACGCAATGCCCAACAGCCTGTAACTAAAAACAATAAAGCAGCAGGTAATCAGGTAGCTCAAGCGCGTAAGGATGTGCAGCGTAAGGCTGAGAAAAAACAAGTTCAGACGGCCCCTACTAAAAATGATACGGCCTCACGTTCAGGCAGACAGCATTTGGTGCGTACGGGTGAAACCCTGATTGCCATCGCGTCCAGCATCCGTCCGCAAGGTATGACCTTGGATCAAACCATCCAGGCTTTGGTAAATGCCAACCCGGATGTGTTTATCGATAATAATGCCAACCGTATGTTGGCAGGTAAAGTACTGAATATTCCAAACCGTAGCGAATTGCAACGCTTGGCTGCTTCTGCTCCTGTTAAAACCAATACGGCGACAGAGAAAGGCAATGAAACCGTCAATGCAACAGAAGCTAAAACAGAAAAACCTGTTGTTCAGCCTGAGACTCAAACTGAAGCCCAGGTTAAAGATGCTGGCGTAAATACACAGCAACAGGAAGAAGTGAAACAAGCTTCAGCTGAACAAACAGAACAAGCGGCATCTACAGCTGTTAATGAAAATGCCGCATCGACTGTTCCTGCGTCCGATGTTCAAGAAGCTATGGCTTCTGATGCCCAAGAGAATGTAGTGGCTTCTGAGCCTGTTACAACCACGGATTCTGTCGCGGAGCAAACAGAAAGCGAATCAGACGGCAATTTATGGAAATGGTTGTTGGCAGGTGGTGCAGCCCTTATTGCTGCTTGGTTGTTGCTGAAAGCTGCCGGTAAACGTAAAGATGAGCCGGAAGAAGCACCTGTAAGCCGTAAGGATGAAGAGAAGGCCGTACGGAAAAATGTTGCTGCTTCAGCTGCTGCGGTTGCTGCAACTAAAGTAACGCCGTCTGAAAAAATTCAAGACGGTCTGTTTATCGAAGATGATTTCGAAGATGATGTGGTTATCAATGAAGTAGAAGAATCTTCCACTATTAATGATGTCAAACTTGATTTGGGTAAGATTGACAATAGTCAGACAGGTATTCTTTCAGGTGCAGTAACGCATGATGCAGAGACAGAGCAACGTCGCTATGCTGATTGGGATAGTATCGAATCAACAGAAAGCGTGTACGAGCCTGAGCCGGAAAATCCGTATCAGCCGGTATCTGTTGTTATGCCTGAGCGAAATGAAGAGCCGCTAGAGTTTACAGTAGAAACGCCTGAAAATTCAGATGACCATGTGCTGCCATTCGATGTCAAGCAAGATCAGGACGTGCAAATTCAAGAAACCAAAGAAGAAGCAGAGAAAGAAGAAGCTGCTTCCGAGTTTGTGATTGAAGAAGGTGCATTGGAATGGGGATCTGAAGATATTTCAGTGGCCGCCGATAAAAGCAATAGTGAAAGAGGCTTTGTTTCAGAATCAGTCGGAATAACTGCACCGTTTGAAGCTAAATATGATTTGGCTAAGATGTACATCGAAATCGGTGATCCTGAAGCAGCTCGAGAAACATTGCAAGGGCTGATTGAAGAGGCTGAAGGCGATATTCTGCATAAAGCCCAAAAACTGATGAAAGAACTTGGCGCATAAGTGCCAGTAAAATGAAGATGCCGTTTCAGACGGCATCTTTTTTATGGTAAATTAAAAAGCAAGATTTTGGCTGAGTCTATTATCAGTTGGGTAAGATTTCAGCTTTATGTGATGGTTGAAGATGAAGGCCGTCTGAAATACATAATGGATGGAGGCGTGTGTTGATCACGCCTTTTTAATATTTTTTACTTACGCGTAGGCAATAATATCAATTTACAAGAAGTATAAGAAATGACTGAACAAGCAAATACAACAGGGCATCTGATGCAGCGTTGGGCTTTGACCCTCTCTTATGATGGAAGCCGTTTTTATGGTTGGCAAAAACAGGCTGGAAATTTGCCGACTGTTCAGACGGCCTTAGAGCAGGCGTTATCTTCAATAGCAGGGGAGCGAATTAATACCATTGTTGCGGGAAGGACGGATACGGGTGTGCATGCAACTGCCCAGGTAGTGCATTTTGATGCATCAGTAAGTCGTCCGGAGCAAGCATGGGTGCGTGGTGTCAATGCACATTTGCCTGATGGTGTTGCTGTGTTGGTTGCGCAAAAAGTTGTACCTCATTTCCATGCCCGATTTGATGCTTATGGCCGCCATTATCGCTATTTATTGGAATCCTCACCGGTTCGTTCCCCATTATTGGTTGGCAGAGTAGGGTGGACGCATTTGAAATTAGATTTAAATCTGATGAGGCAGGCTGCTGCCTTGTTGGAGGGTGAACATGACTTTTCCAGCTTTCGGGCGGCTGAATGTCAGGCGAAGTCCCCTATAAAGACACTATATAGTACAAAGATTAGTGGAACTTCTCGCTATCTGTGCCTTGATTTGCATGGAAATGCATTCTTGCATCATATGGTACGCAATATTATGGGGGCATTGGTGTACGTAGGTAGTGGCAAAATCAGTGTAGATGAGTTTGAGTCGGTCTTTCATGCAAAAAGCAGATTGAAGGCTCCGCCAACTTTTATGTCTGATGGTCTGTATTTAACAGGTGTTGACTATCCTGATGAGTTTGGGGTGACGCAACTATCTTTGCCCGAGTGGATGAGCGTTCTAGGTAATGATTTTCAGACGGCCTGACTGCGGATTGTTGGTATAAAAGCAACAAAATAGCGTGATTGATGTGTAAACTGATAAAGTGTTGTAAAAATGCAAATTTTGATTTTGAAGAAATTTATCATTGATTTTAAATAATAAATTTCTATTTTCTGGGTTGTCTCTGCCTTTGTTTGGTTTCTGTGGTAGTGGGGGGGAATTGAATAAAGTTTGTTTTTTTAGAAAGGAACAATTATAGTGACAGTCATGGAATCGCTGATTCCAGCGATAAAGTAAGCCTAAGCGGATTGTCCGGTCTGCTTAAGTTATTTCTTCACAATAGAAAAGGAATACAGCAATGAAAAAATCCCTGATTGCCCTGACTCTGGCGGCTCTGCCTGTTGCAGCTATGGCTGACGTAACTCTGTACGGCCAAGTAAAAGCCGGTGTTGAAGTATCCAAAGTAAAATTGGGTGAAAAAACCGCTACTGCACTGGGTAAAGAGAAAAGCTCTAAAACTGCCACTGAAATCGCTGACTTCGGTTCACGCATCGGTTTCAAAGGCCACGAACACTTGGGTAGTAACCTGAATGCTATTTGGCAAGTTGAACAAAAAACTTCTATCGCCGGTGGTGACTCTGGTTTCGCTAACCGTGAATCTTTCTTGGGCTTGGAAGGCGGTTTCGGTAAAGTTCGTGCCGGTAACTTGAATACTGCTCTGAACGACAGCAGCGATAGCTTCGACCCTTGGGAATCTAGTGATGCTAACGCAGACGCTCTGCAATTGGGTAAAATCAAACGTGTAGATTCTCGTAAAGTATCTGTACGTTACGATACCCCTGTATTTGGTGGTTTCAGCGCAAGCGTACAATACCAACCACGTGACAATGCTAACCCTAGCGACAAATATACTCACACTGTGAAAAGCCGCGAGTCTTACGACTTGGGTCTGAACTACGAAAACTCTGGCTTCTTCGGTCGCTATGCTGGTTCTTATGCTAAACGTGCTGACTTGACTGCTGATTACTTGAAAGTATTCAACCGCAACAATAATTTGGCTGCTGGTACTTACAAAGATCACCAAGCTCACCGTCTGACTGCTGGTTACGATGCTAACAACCTGATGGTTGCTGTTGTAGGTCAATACGAAGGCTTCAAAGCTGACGTAGCTGGTGCTAAGAAAAACGAACGTACTGAAGTTGGTGCAACTGCTGCTTACCGCTTCGGCAACGTAACTCCTCGTGTTTCTTACGCTCACGGCTTCAAAGCTAAAGAAGAAGGCGTGAAACAAGAGAACAGCGCTTACAACCAAGTTATCGTTGGTGCTGACTACGACTTCTCTAAACGCACTTCTGCCCTGTTGTCTGCCGGCTGGTTGAAAGAAGGCAAAGGCGATACTAAATACGAGAAAACTGCTGGTACTGTTGGCCTGCGTCACAAATTCTAATCTGACTTAAGATTAGTCTAAAAAGGAGCCTGTTTTATACAGGCTCTTTTTGTTTTTGTAGGGAATGTATTTTGTTATTGCAGGGGCAGGTTAAAGTATTTTCGATATTTTCAGACGGCTTATGAAAATCTAAGTCAGATTATATTCTATTAAATATATGCTAAATAAAATATTGGAAATTGTTTTGAGTATTATTATAAATAAGTTAACAATATAAAGATGGTCATTGATTAAGTTGATTTTCCTATATTTCATGTCGACTAATAAAAGATTTATTTTTATAGTTCTAAAGTATTATTAGCATGTGGAATTTGGTTTTAAGATTTGTAAATTTGATTTTAATCAAATTATTGCTGATAGATGATTCATATAATATAAGTGTTTAGAGTATCGATATATCGGGAATAGCCATGTCCTGTCTTGAAATGAAGTGCTTAAGTGGCATTTGGAAACGAATCCTTGTGCTTTTTGCTGTGTTTTCTATGATGATAGTAAGCCTGCCTGCTTACGCGGAGCGCTTGCCTGATTTTTTGGCAAAAATTCAGCCTTCTGAAATTTTTCCTGGTGCTGATCGCTACGGCAAACCTGAAGGTAAGCCTTTGGTTGCTCGTGTATATAAAGGCGAAGAGCAACTTGGCTTGGTTTATATCACGACTGATGTGGTTAATACGCGCGGTTATTCGAGTAAGCCGATCGATACGATGATTGCATTGGCCAATGATGGCACTATTGCCGGAGCAAAATTGGTTGAACATCATGAACCAATTATGCTGATTGGTATTCCGCAATCCCGTGTTGATAAATTCATTGATAAATATATTGGCTTAAATTTTATTAAAAATCCTCCGCAGCCTGGCGTGGCTCCTGGTGATATCATCAGTGGTGCGACTGTAACGTTAATGGTGATTAACGACAGTATTCAGCGTTCTGTCAAATCGGTTATTCATCAATATCATTTGGGTACGGATAAAGCGACTCAAGCCGGTGCTGCTGCCGCTTCTGGTGAACAAGCTGCAAATGAGCCTGCGGTTCAAACCCGTCCTCGTCGTGCTGTGAATTCTGATAAACAAGATATTCAGTCTTGGAATGCACTGTTAGAACAAAAAGCTGTTGGTCATCTGCATATTTCTGTTGACGATATCAACAAACTGTTTGAAAAAGGCGGTAAAGCAGGTGTTACAGACCATGCAGAGCAGGGCGATGGTAATGATACATTCGTTGATTTATATGTTGCTTTGGTCAGCCAACCTTCTATCGGTAAAAGCCTTTTGGGTGAGGCAGGTTGGAATAATCTGCAAAAACGTTTGCAACCAGGTCAACAGGCGATTATGGTTGCCGGTGAAGGCCGATACTCTTGGAAGGGCTCAGGCTATGTGCGTGGCGGTATCTTCGACCGTATCGAAATGATTCAGGGCGATACCAGCTTCCGTTTTACTGATGCACAACATGAGCGTGTAGTTGCTTTGGCAGCGGAAGGTGCGCCTGCATTTAAAGAGGTTTCTTGGTTTACCATCCCTGAAGGTGTGGAATTTGATGCTGCCGAGCCATGGCGTTTACAACTGATGATTCAACGGGTGTTGAGCGTTAACGATAAAGCTTTTGTGAATGCAGATTTGGATTACGAATTGCCAAAAGGCTACTATGTCGATGATCCAAAAGCGCCACCTGTTGAAATCAGCGCGCCGGTTGAGCAAGTTGCGGCTGCAGCTTCAGTTCCTGAAAGTACGGGTATTGCCGAAGATGCGACTGCTGGTGATGATGGTGTTTCCAACCAACTTTGGAAACAGGTTTGGAAAGCCAAGCAAGGTCAAATTATTGTTGTCGGTATTGCTTTGACAATTCTTCTGTTGGTATTCCTGTTCCAAGACTGGATTGTACGTTACGAAAAATGGTATGACCGTTTCCGCCTCTGCTTCCTGACATTTACCTTAGTTTATATTGGTTGGTATGCGCAAGCTCAATTATCAGTTGTCAATACGCTCACCTTATTCTCCGCGGTTTTGACTGAGTTTCACTGGGAATTCTTCCTGATGGATCCGCTGGTGTTCATTCTGTGGCTCTTTACAGCAGCGACCATGCTGTTGTGGAATAGAGGTACGTTCTGTGGTTGGCTGTGTCCTTTCGGTTCATTGCAGGAGTTGACCAATCGTGTTGCTAAAAAATTGGGCGTAAAACAAATTACTGTGCCACATTTATTGCATACGCGCCTGACAGCCATTAAATATGTTATCTTCTTCGGTTTGCTGGCTATTTCCCTGTACGATTTGGGCACTGCTGAAAAATTTGCAGAAGTTGAACCTTTCAAAACCGCAATTATTCTGAAGTTTATGCGCGAATGGTGGTTTGTATTGTTTGCTGCAGCTTTGTTGATTGCCGGTTTGTTTATCGAACGTTTCTTCTGTCGTTATCTGTGTCCTTTGGGTGCGGGTATCGCATTGCCGGGTCGCTTCCGTGTGTTTGACTGGCTGCGCCGCTATAAAATGTGTGGCAACCCTTGTCAGATTTGTACACATGAATGTCCGGTACAGGCTATTGCACCAGAAGGCGATATCCATCCGAACGAATGTATCCAATGTCTGCATTGCCAGGTAATGTATCACCACGATACGCGTTGTCCTCAAGTAGTGGCAACGAATAAGAAAAAACAAAAACAAGCGGCGGCAAAATCTGAGCAGCATGATGCGGCAGCAACGCAAAATGCCCAAGAACAAGTTGTTCGGTTTGTTAAAAAAGAATCAGCAATTAGTGTTGATAAGTAGTTATTTATAAAATAAAAGAGGGCTGTATCGGCAGCCCGACTTAGAAATTTTTTCATCGGCAGGCCGTCTGAAAAAAATCGGCCGCCGGATTTTATCCAAGGAGTGTCGTATGTCAGACGAAAAATTAGAACAAAACGGCTTAAGCCGTCGTTCATTCTTAGGTACTGCCGCTGCTTCCGGTGCAGGTATTGCCGGTGCCGGTTTGTTGGGCTTGGCCGGTTGCTCTAACGGTGAGGGTGATAAAGCTGCTGCTTCTGGCGCAGCTCCTGCTGAAAAAGCAGCTGCTCATTCTGCCGAGCCGGGCAAAATGACTTCCGAAGTGGGTCCAGGTGAACTTGACCAATACTACGGTTTCCTGTCAGGCGGTCAATCAGGCGAAATGCGCTTGATCGGTTTGCCATCTATGCGCGAACTGATGCGTATCCCAGTATTCAATATGGACAGCGCTACCGGTTGGGGTCGTACCAACGAGAGCCTGAGCGTTTTGAACGGAAATATTACGCCGGAAACCCGTAAATTCCTGCAAGATAGCGGTCTTCGTTGCTACCCTAACGGCGACTTGCACCACCCGCACTTGTCTTTCACCGACCAAACTTACGATGGCCGTTATGCTTACGCCAACGATAAAGCAAACACCCGTGTTTGCCGCGTCCGCTTGGATGTAATGAAAACCGATAAAATCATCGATATTCCTAATGCTTCAGGTATCCACGGTCTACGTCCGCAACGTTATCCGAAAACCGGTTACGTTTTTGCCAACGGCGAACACATTGTTCCAGTTGACGGCGTAGGTAAATGGGATGATGCGAAAACTTGGAATGCCGTTTATACCGCAATTGACGGCGAAACCATGGAAATCGCATGGCAAGTTTTGGTAGACGGTAACTTGGACAACGGCGATGCCGACTACCAAGGTAAATACTCTTTCTCTACCTGCTATAACTCTGAACGCGCTCTGACTGTACAAGGTGCTTCTTCCAACGAGCAAGACTGGTGTGTGGTATTTAACCTAGCCGCTATCGAAGAAGGCATCAAAAAAGGCGACTTCAAAGAAGTTAACGGCGTGAAAATGTTGGACGGCCGTGCAGAAGCCAACTCTCCATACACCCGTTACATCCCTGTGCCTAACTCTCCTCACGGCTGTAACGCAAGCCCTGACGGCAAATACATCATGCTCAACGGTAAACTGTCTCCAACCGTTACCGTATTGGATGTCAGCAAACTGGACGATTTGTTTGCAGGCAAAATCAAAGAGCGCGATGTTGTCGTAGCCGAGCCTCAACTGGGTCTTGGCCCATTACACACTGCATTTGACGGTCGCGGCAATGCCTATACTACATTGTTTATCGACAGCCAAATGGTGAAATGGAACATCGACGATGCGATTAAAGCCTACAAAGGCGAGAAAATCGATCCGATCAAACAAAAACTTGACGTTCATTATCAACCTGGCCACAACCACACTACCATGGGCGAAACCAAAGAAGCCGACGGTAAATGGTTGGTGTCTTTGAACAAATTCTCCAAAGACCGCTTCCTGAACGCAGGTCCTCTGAAACCTGAGTGTGACCAATTGATCGACATCTCCGGCGATGAAATGCGTCTGGTTCATGACAACCCGACTTTTGCAGAGCCACATGACTTCTGTCTGGTTTCTGCTTCCAAAGTGAATCCAAGCAAAACTTGGGACCGCAAAGACCCATGGTTCTGGAAAGATGCTTTGGAACAAGCGCAAAAAGATGGCGTTGAGCTGGAAAAAGCCGCTAAAGTCGTACGCGAAGGCAACAAAGTACGCGTGTACATGACTGCCGTTGCGCCTGCATTCAGTATCCCTCAATTTGAAGTGAACCAAGGCGACGAAGTGACCGTATACGTAACCAACGTTGAGACCATTGAGGACTTGACTCACGGCTTCACTTTGGAAGGCTACGGTATCGCTATGGAGATTGGCCCGCAAGCAACATCTTCTGTAACCTTCAAAGCAGTTCGTCCAGGCGTACACTGGTACTACTGCCAATGGTTCTGCCACGCATTGCACATGGAAATGTCAGGCCAAATGATTGTTAAACCAAAATAATTTTGGTTTGATGATTTAATCCTTTAGGCCGTCTGAAAAGACATTCTTTCAGACGGCCTTTATAGCAAAGCTGTTTGTCAGCTAGTTGGCAATGAGATATAAGCCATCATCAGACAGCTTTGCTATAACATCAAAATACCTGTTTCTGCATAGGTTTATCATGTAGAAAACAGGCCGTCTGAAATTGAGATATGATTATGACGCATACACCATCCCATCGTTCCAAATGGCAACGTGCCGCATTCGTATTGCTATTGGGCAGTATGGTTCAGACGGCCTTTGCCGCAGTCATCAACGTATCCGCACAAGACAATCTCAATGATGCTTTAGCGCGCGCCCAAGCCGGCGATACGCTCAAGCTTGCCTCCGGTACATACAAGACCAAACTCTATATCGACAAACCCATTACCATTGAAGGTCCGGCCGACCGCTCCGCCAAGATTGTCGGCGACAGGAGCGGGCGTACCATTGCCGTTCATGCGCCTGACGTAACTCTGCGCAATCTGACAGTTTCCAATTCAGGCTTGAGCCTGCCGGCCATGGATGCGGGCATTTATCTTGAGGAAACGGCTCCGCGTGCATTGGTTGAACACAATAATGTCTTGGACAACTCTGTTGGCGTGTACATTCATGGCGCGGCAGAATCGATGGTGCGCGAAAATAAGATTGTCGGGGAAGCCACATTGCGCGTGAATGAGCGCGGTAATGGCGTAACGGTTTGGAATGCGCCGGGTGCGCAAGTAATCGACAACGATATTTCCAAAGGCCGTGACGGTATTTTCTCCAACACTAGTACCAAAAATACCTACAAAGGCAATCGTTTCAGCGATTTGCGTTTTGCAGTGCATTATATGTACACCAACGACAGCGAGGTCAGCAACAACATCTCTGTCGGCAACAATATGGGCTATGTGTTGATGTTCTCAGAGCGTCTCAAGGTGTATGGCAATATCGCCGTAGGCAGCCGTGACCAAGGTATTATGCTCAATTACGTCAACTATTCCGATATTAACGACAACATTATCAACAAAGCCGGTAAATGCGTATTCGCCTATAACGCCAACTTCAATAAAATTTTTGACAACCATTTTGAAAACTGTCAAATCGGCATCCACTTTACCGCGGCTATTGAAGGCACAAGCCTGTCCAATAATTCGTTTATCAACAACGAAAGCCAAGTTAAATACGTCAGCACCCGTTTCCTTGATTGGGGAGAGGGCGGCCGAGGCAATTATTGGAGCGACAACAGCACATTCGATCTTGATGGCGATGGTTTTGGCGACAACGCCTATCGACCGAACGGCATCATCGACCAAATCATTTGGCGCGCCCCCGTGTCCCGTCTGCTGATGAACAGTCCTGCCGTCAGCATTGTCAAATGGGCGCAATCTCAGTTCCCCGCTATTTTACCGGGCGGCGTCATCGACAGTAAGCCATTGATGAAACCGATCAGCAACAAAACAAGCACCAAATACGAAGCCATGAAGGATGAGCTGTTGCACGAAGCCAGTACGCGCCAATCCGATTGGAGTGATGCCGAAAACGGATCTTTGAATTAAACATGTTTTCAGACGGCCTTTTGAATGAGGCCGTCTGAAACAGCACAAAGGAATTATTCATGACCAACCACGTCGAATTAAGAAACGTGACCAAACAATTCGGCAGTCAAAAAGCCGTCAACCAAGTCGATTTAGTCCTCAAAGCAGGCGAAAGCGTCGGCATGGCAGGGCATAACGGTGCAGGCAAATCCACCATCATGAAGCTGATACTCGGCCTGATTACACCGACCGAAGGCGAAGTTATGTTGCTGGGCGAGCGTACCGGCAGCAAGGCAGGCGCACTGCTTCGCAGCCAAATCGGCTACCTGCCTGAAACCGTCGCGCTTCATCCTTCATTGACCGGCATTGAAACTATGGATTTCTATGCCAAGCTGAAAAAACAGCCCTTGAGTAAAAACCGTGAGTTGTTGGAACGCGTCGGCATTTCTCAAGCGGCACGCCGCCGTGTCGGCACTTACTCCAAAGGTATGCGCCAGCGTCTCGCTTTGGCACAAGCCTTGTTGGGCGAGCCTAAAGTCTTATTGTTTGACGAACCGACCACAGGCCTTGACCCGGCTTCACGCCAAATGTTTTACGAAGTCGTGCGCGAGCTGAATGGACGCGGTGCGACCGTATTGCTCAGCACGCACGCGCTTGCCGAACTCGATGGCCACGCCGACCGCATTATCGTCATGAAAAACGGTGTGAAAGTTGCCGATGGCAGCATGGATGAGTTGCATGTTCAAAGTGGTTTGCCGTTGACCGTCAATGTTCGTTTGAAAGAAGCGCGTCCGTTGAGCGAGCGTTGGCAGCCGCTTTCAGACGGCCTGTCGTATAAAGCGCAATGTAAAGCCGAAGAGCGTATGGGGCTTTTGAGTGAATTGGGTGATTTGGGCAACCTTGCCTATATCGATATCCATACCCCGACACTTGATGATATGTACGCACAATTCTTAAAAAGGGAAGACGTATGAACCCCGTTTGGATTATTACCGGTAAAGAAGTCCGCGACAGCCTGCGCAACCGTTGGGTACTCGCCGCCGCGCTTCTGCTTGCCGCGCTTGCCCTGTCATTGGGTTTCCTGGGCAGCTCGCCCACCGGCACAGTCAAAGTCGATCCGTTGACCGTTACCGTTGTCAGCCTCTCCAGCCTGTCGATTTTCCTGATTCCGCTGATTGCGATGTTGCTCTCTTATGATGCGCTGATTGGCGAAATCGAACGCGGCACGATGGCGTTGTTGTTGAGCTATCCGATTTCGCGCAACCAAATCCTTGCCGGCAAATTTATCGGCCATCTCATCATCCTTGCCCTTGCCACCACGGCAGGCTATGGATTGGCCGGCATTACCCTCCAGCTTGCCAACGGCGGCTTTGACCTTGCCGCATGGAAACCTTTTGCCCTCCTGATTGTTGCCAGCGTGATTCTTGGTGCAGCCTTTTTGTCTATGGGTTATTTGATCAGCGCGAAAGTTAAAGAACGCGGTACTGCCGCCGGTATCGCCATCGGCGTATGGCTGTTTTTTGTGGTGATTTTCGATATGGCGCTTTTGGGTGTTTTGGTTGCCGATACCGAACAAGTCATTACCGCGCCTGTCGTAGAAACCATTCTCTTGTTCAATCCTTCCGACATTTACCGTCTGCTCAACCTGACCGGTTATGAAAACACCGCGATGTACGCAGGTATGGTCGGTTTGAGCGATCAAATCAGCCTGACTATGCCGGTTTTGCTGACGGCGCAGGTATTATGGGTTATCATTCCTTTGGTCTTAGCCGCCTGGATTTTCGGAAAGAGACAAATATGAGAAAAATATTATTTACAGCATTCACCATCCTTGCTTTATCTGCTTGTAGCAAAGAGGAAAATACTCCTCCGCCTACGCCCCAACGAATCAGCGACAGCGCAGTCGGTCATTACTGCAGCATGAACTTGACCGAACACAACGGCCCTAAAGCGCAAATCTTCTTGAACGGCAAACCTGACAAACCGGTTTGGTTTTCCACCATCAAGCAGATGTTCGGCTACACTAAACTGCCTGAAGAGCCCAAAGGCATTCATGCTATCTATGTTACCGATATGGGCAAAGTCAAAGATTGGGAAAAACCCAATGCCGACGCCGAATGGATAGATGCGAAAAAAGCCTATTACGTTATCGACAGCAGCTTTATCGGCGGCATGGGTGCGGAAGACGCGCTTCCGTTTGCCGACAAAGCTCAGGCTGAAAAATTCGCCAAAGAAAAAGGCGGCAGAGTAGTCGGTTTTGCAGAGATGCCCGACGAATACATTTTCAAATAAAACAACCAATAAAGGCCGTCTGAAACAGTTTCAGACGGCCTTTGTGTTGGAAGCTGCCGATTGCTGATTTAATGAATGCGGCTTTCAATATAAAGATAAAAAATCTAAGGAATACTTTATGTCCACCCTTTTAACGCGCCGCCGTTTCCTTGCCATCGCCGCCACACTTGCCGCAGGTGTCGGCATTCCTTTTGCCATCAGCCGCAAAACCAATCAACCGACTCATCCGACCAGTCTGAATCAAGAAGAGCAGCCAGTTATTTGGAGAGGCATTGCATTGGGTTCGGGCGCAGAATTGCGGTTGTTCGGCGTTGGGCGCAGGCAGGCGGAGATACTGATCAACAAAGTATTGGCAGAAGTTTCACGGTTGGAAAAAATCTTCAGCCTGTATCGGGACGACAGCTTGATCAGCCGTTTAAACCGAGAAGGCCGTCTGAAGAATCCGCCATCCGATTTTTTACAGCTGCTCAGTATCAGCCGAGATATCCATCAGCTGACGCAAGGTGCATTTGATCCTAGCATTCAGCCTTTGTGGAATCTGTATGCCGACCATTTCAGACGAAATCCGAAAACCGAAACACCGCCATCTGAGCGCAGTATCAAAGACACGCTCAAATTAGTGGATTTCAACAAAGTCGATTTTGATACCAAAGAAATCCGTTTTGCCCAAAAAGGCATGGGCTTGTCGCTTAACGGCATTGCCCAAGGCTATATCACCGACAAAGTAGCCGAATTGTTGAAGCAGCAAGGCGTTTCTCAGGCATTGATTGATATGGGGGAGATTTACGGCTTTGATAATGCCAACCAGCGTGAGTGGAATGTCAGCATCCGCAATCCTGACCAAGAAGACCAAATCCTGACCACCATTGCCATGAAAAATCAAGCGTTTGCCACATCGGGCGGCTATGGCACTGTAATGGACGAGGCAGGCAAATTTACCCATCTGTTTGACCCGCGTACAGGCGGAAGCCAACCGCGTTATAAAAGCATGAGCGTCATGGCGGAGAGTGCGGCGGTTGCCGATGCCTTTTCTACCGCATTCTCCATTATGGATGAAGCAGCCATCCGTACTGCGGCTCAAGTTAAAAAGGCACAGGTTTGGCTGGTGATGCCGAATAATGAATTGAAGAAGATTGGAAGTTGAGGAGAAGGGCAGCCTTGCCTGTGATTTTGACTATGTGCATAGGGCAGGGAAGGTTCGATTACTGAAATAATGGAGGATAAAAAAAGAAGGGCTGCCAAAGGGGGCAACCCTGAAACTCTTGCAGCTGGGAGTAATTAGCAAGAGATTACGACACTTAAAACAAAAATTCACTCATTTCAAAGCATGAAGCTTTAATATCTAAGCAATACGGTTTCAACCGCTCAAACCCCTTCGATACGGAGAAACACAACATACATGGGAAAATCCGACAAAGTGGTTTGAAGCAATTCAGATGAACGGTCTGTAATGCAGATAACCGGATGTCTTTAGATGAACGGTATAATATCAGGATAAACGGAACATTACTAGTGAATATTATAAAAAATTAGAATAATTCATTTAGTAATTGATTTTATTGAATAAAAATATGACTTTTTATTGAACTTTTTTACAACATATTGATTTGGTTTTAAAAAGGGAATTATGTAAGTATTTGGCGTTAATCAAAAAACTTGTTTTGAGCTTTGGGAATAGATAATCAATAGAAAAAGGCCGTCTGAATGTTCAGACGGCCTTTTTTCAAAAAGTTACTTATTTGGTTGCAGAAGCAGTAGAAGCAGCTTCGGCTTGAGCGCCTGCAGCTGCGTTTTCACCCCATGCAGCAGGATATTTGTAACCGGCAAAGCGTTTTTGTGAGTAAGCTTTGAACTCGTCAGAGTTGTAGGCTTCAGTTACATCTTTCAGCCATTGGCTGTCTTTATCGGCAGTGCGGACGGCAGACCAGTTAACGTAGGCAAAGCTTGGCTCTTGGAACAGGGCTTCAGTCAGTTTCATGCCGCTGCTCATGGCGTAGTTGCCGTTAACGACGGCAAAGTCAACGTCGGCACGGCTGCGTGGCAGTTGGGCGGCTTCAAGTTCTACGATTTGGATGTTTTTTGGATTTTCGGCAATATCGTTTTTAGAAGCAGTCAGCGGATCAACGTCGGCTTTCAGTTTAATCCAGCCCAATTCGTTCAACATAACCAATGCACGGGCAAAGTTAGATGGGTCGTTAGGTGCAGAAACGCTGACGCCGTCTTTCACTTCGTCCAAAGATTTCAGTTTGCCAGGGTACAGACCCAAAGGTGCGGTAGGTACTTGGAAGGCTTCAACGATGTCCAGTTTGTGTTCTTTTTTGAAGTCATCCAAATAAGGTTTGTGTTGGAAGATATTGATGTCCAATTCGCCCTCAGCCAAAGCAAGGTTGGGGCGTACATAGTCGGTGAACTCGATCAGTTTGACTTTATAGCCTTTTTTCTCCAAAGCCGGTTGGATTTGGTCTTTTACCATATCGCCGAAGTCGCCGACGGTTGTACCGAAGACGATTTCTTTTTTCTCTGCGCCGTTGTCAGCAGAAGAAGCGGCAGAAGCAGCAGGCGCGCTGTCTTTTTGACCGCCGCAGGCAGCCAGTACGATGGCCAGCGCAGCGGCTGAAAGGGTTTTGAAGAATGTGTTGATTTGCATATTTTGCTCCTAATGGATGATAAAACGGTTTCAGACGGCCTCAAGCCGCCGCCGTCAAAAAAGAGGGATTGTAAATCTATTTTGGAAATATGAGGATGTTTTTTGTAAATTTATTTGGAATATATATCCTAATATGTTCTAAATAGATAACAGGCCGTCTGAAAAATAGTAATCTATTTCAGACGGCCTGGTTTGTTTAACGTTTATCCAGTTTGCGTGCCAATCTGTTGCCGATACCTTGAATCAGGATAACGAGTAAAACCAGGATGGCGACGATGAAGATGATGACTTCCATTTGATAGCGGTAGTAGCCGTAACGGATGGCAAGGTCGCCCAAGCCGCCGCCGCCAATCATACCTGCCGCCGCGCTGTACGACAGAAGGCCGATAGCCAGTACGGTAATGCTGGAAACCATACCTGCGCGTGCTTCATTCAAAAGCACTTTGCAGATGATGCTCATGGGGGAAGCGCCCATTGCGGAGGCCGCTTCAATCACGCCTCTGGGTACTTCGCGCAGGTTTTGCTCGACCAAACGAGCGAAGTAGAACAAGCCGGATACGCTCAATACCAATGAAGCGGCAACCGGGCCGATGGTCGTGCCGATGATGGCGCGTGTAACAGGAATCATGGCAATCATCAGGATGACGAAAGGAAACGCGCGCATCAGGTTGACCAGGTTGTCCAAAAATAAATTCAGCTGTTTGTTGTAGTGCAACTGATGGCTTGACGTCACAAACAGCAATACGCCCAAAATCGTACCGAAGATAACGGCGAAAGTAGTCGATAGGCCGACCATAATAAAGGTTTCGCCCAAGGCTTGGATAATTTCGCCCTTCATGCTGACGATGGTCTCAACAGCACTTTCAAATGTTAAATCTGCCATATTAGTCCTCTCGAATCAGCTCTTGCCCGATTTCGGATTGGGCATGGATTTGGTTGCCGTGTACTTCAATGATTTCCAGCAGACGGCCTTTGTCCAAGAGGGCGGCACGGTCGCACAGGCGGCGGATAACGCTCATTTCGTGGGTAACGATGACGATGGTTACGTTGAAACGTCGGTTGATGTCTTCCAAACACTTCAAAACGCTGCGCGTAGTGGCGGGGTCGAGGGCGGAAGTGGGTTCGTCGGCGAGGATGACTTGAGGTTGCGGCGCCAGCGCACGGGCAATGCCTACACGTTGTTTTTGACCGCCAGAAAGTTGGGACGGGTAATGATTGGCACGGTCTTGCAAATCAACGATTTCCAAACATTCTTCAACACGTGCTTGGATTTTTTTAGACGGCCATTTGGCAATTTCTAAAGGAAAGGCGACGTTTTCGGCAACGGTACGGTTGCTCAATAGGTTGAACTGTTGGAATACCATGCCGATGTTTTGTCGGGCGTGGCGCAGTTGCGTGGCGTTGAGCGCGGTCAGTTCTTGGCCGCATACGCTGACGGTACCTGTATCCGGACGTTCCAATAAATTAATCAGGCGCAGCAGGGTGGATTTGCCTGCGCCGGAATAGCCCATCAGGCCGAAGATTTCTCCCTGTTTGATTTCGAGGCTGGTCGGCTCGACGGCGACAAAGTCTTTGTTGTCGCGTGTTTGATAGTGTTTGGAGACGTGATCCAGAATAATCATGGTTTATCCGTGTTTTCTTTAATTCGTGTGGCCATCAGGGTGTGCAGACGGCGGTTGTCGGCGCGCGCGACGGTAAATTGCAGGCTGCCGATGATGACTTTTTCGCCGCGTACGGGCAGGTGCCCCAATTCTTGAATGACCAGGCCGCCGATGGTATCGGCTTCTTCGCTGCTGTATTCCGTACCGAAGAAGGTGTTGATGTCTTCGATTTCGGTAGCCGCGTGGATGCGCCAGCGTTCGGAAGAAACGGCGTGGATATTGTCGGCGCTGTCGTCTTCGTCAAACTCGTCTTCGATGTCGCCGACGATTTGCTCGATGATGTCTTCAAAGGTTACCAGGCCGGATGTGCCGCCGTATTCGTCGATAACAATCGCCATGTGGTTGCGTTGCTCGCGGAACTCTTTTAAAAGGGCGGTCAAAGATTTGCCTTCGGGAACGAAAACGGCAGGGCGTAAGACGGATTTCAGGTGAAACTGCTCGGGGTTGAACATATATTTGAGCAGGTCTTTGGCGTGCAAAATACCTAAAACCTCGTCTTTGTCTTCACCGATGACGGGGAAACGCGAATGGGCGGTTTCGATGATGTAGGCCGTGATGCGCTCGATGCTGTCGTTCTCTTTCAATACGTTCATGCGGCTGCGCGTAATCATGGCATCACGCACTTCCAGTTCGGCAAAGTCCAATACTTTTTCCAGCCGGGTCAGTGTGTCGGCATCAAAAACTTCCTGCTCGTGCGCTTGGCGCAGCAGGGTTAATACGTCTTCGGCGGAGTCGGGCTCGCCGGCAAGTCGGGAGATTAGGCGTTCGAAAAACTTGGGTTTCGACTGCGTACCGTCCATTTTAATATTCGTCCTCTTGGTAGGGGTTGGGGAAGCCTGCCGTCAGCATCAGGCGGATTTCTTCGGCTTCCATTATTTCGGCTTCATCGTCTTCGATGTGGTCGTAGCCCATCAGGTGTAAAGTACCGTGTATGGTCAGGTGGGCAAAATGCTGCTCAGGTGTTTTGCCTTGTTCGGCGGCTTCTTTCAAAACCACTTGCGGGCAAATCACCAAATCGCCATACAGGCCGTCTGAAAACTGGTCGGGCAGGATTTCGCCTTCGTTGAGCGCGAAACTCAATACATTGGTGGCGTAATCTTTGCCACGGTAGTCGCGGTTGTAAGCGCGGGCTTCTTCTTCGTCCAGAAGAATCAGGCTGATGTCAGCGCGGCGGTATTCGTTTTTCAAGGCAGACCACGCCCAGCGGTAGAAGTCATTCTCTGAAGGAAGGTTGGCGGCGGAAGAAGCGTTTTCAAAGTTCAGATGAAAACGTTGCCGCTGTAAGGATAAAAAAGGATATTGTTTGGCGCGTTTCATGTTGTCCGGAAAATTTGGTTTTTAGGCGTAAATATAACATATTCACCCCCATGCCGTCTGAAAAACCGCCCAAAATATGATAGACTTCATGCCGTTTTCCATCTTTCAGGCAACCATTATGAACCCGAAAAAACTCGTTATCGCCAGTCGCGAAAGCCTGCTTGCCATGTGGCAGGCAAAACATATCCAAGGCCGTCTGAAAGCCCTGTATCCCGATTGCGAAGTCGAGATTTTGGGCATGACCACGCGCGGCGACCAGATTTTGGACAGAACTTTGTCAAAGGTTGGCGGTAAAGGCTTGTTTGTCAAAGAGTTGGAGCAGGCTTTGTATGATGGCAGGGCCGACTTGGCCGTGCATTCGATTAAAGACGTACCGATGGATTTGCCTGAAGGTTTCGCGCTTGCAGCAATCGGCGAACGCGCCAATCCGTTTGACGCGTTTGTGTCCAACCAATACGCGCGTTTGGAAGAAATGCCCAAAGGCGCCGTCGTAGGCACATCCAGCCTGCGCCGCGAAGCCCAGTTGCGCGCGCGCTATCCGCATTTGGTTATCAAACCTTTGCGCGGCAATGTGCAAACCCGTTTGTCCAAACTCGATAACGGCGAATACGACGCGATTATTTTGGCTGCCGCCGGTTTGCAGCGTCTGGAATTGGACGAACGCATCCGCATGATTTTGTCGGAATCCGACAGCCTGCCTGCGGCCGGACAAGGCGCATTGGGTATCGAAATTGCAGCGCATCGCGAAGATTTGTACGAAGTCTTGAAGCCGCTAAACCACGATACCACACACGCCTGCGTTACGGCCGAACGTGCGTTGGCGCGCGCTTTGGGTGGAAGTTGCCAAGTGCCGCTGGCCGCATATTGCACTGAAGAAAATGGTTTGCTGACCTTGCGCGGCTTGGTCGGCCATCCTGACGGTTCGGTTATTTTGCAGGCGGACGCGCAAGCCCCAGCCGAATACGCCGATGCCTTGGGTCGTGCAGTCGCCAAAAAACTGGCGGATGATGGTGCGGAAGAATTGATTGCCGCCGTATTGCAAGAACAGGCTTAAAACAGCATAGATCATTTAAAAAGGCCGTCTGAAACTTTCAGACGGCCTTTGTTTTGTAGATGCTTAAGGATTCATAATCCGCGCAACCAAAGCTTTTTCTTTGCCCTGCATATTGGGGATTTTGACCTGAATACCGTTGCCTGGGGCAACATCGACGGGCTGGTCTTTACGGGTCATTTGTTCCAATTTGATGGTTTGGTTGCCGCTCGGGTGGATGATTTCGAGTGAATCGCCGATGGCAAAGCGGTTTTTGACTTCGATGGTCGCCCAGCCGTTTTCATCGATTTCGGTAACGTGGCCGACATATTGGCTTTGTTTGGCAATAGAATGACCGGTCAGGTAGTTTTGGTAATCCTGAGTTTGATGACGCTCGAGGAAGCCGCTGGTGTAGCCACGGTTGGCAAGGCCTTCGAGTTCGCTCAACAGGCTGTAATCAAACGGACGGCCTGCAACGGCATCATCAATCGCTTTGCGGTAGGACTGGGCCACGCGTGCAACATAATAAAGTGACTTAGTGCGGCCTTCGACTTTGAGGCTGTCCACGCCGATTTTGGCGAGTTTTTCAACCACTTCAATACCGCGAAGGTCTTTGGAGTTCATGATGTAGGTGCCGTGTTCGTCTTCCATAATCGGCATCATTTCGCCTGGGCGGTTGGACTCCTCAATCAGGAAGACTTTGTCGGCGTAGGGGTGGCGTTTCTGACCGTTGATGCCTTCGAAGTTTTGGTTGGCTTCTTCTTGGGCTTTTTCAAAGTTGAAGCCTTGCAGAAGCTGGGCGTCGCCCGCATCACTTTCAGTGGCGTTGTGGACTTTGTAGTCCCAGCGGCAGGAGTTGGTGCAGGTGCCTTGATTTGGGTCGCGGTGGTTGAAATAGCCTGACAATAGGCAACGACCTGAATAAGCGATGCACAATGCGCCGTGGATGAAGACTTCGAGTTCGATGTCGGGGCATTCTTGGCGGATTTCGGCGATTTCTTCCATGCTCAATTCGCGTGACAGGATGATGCGTTCGACGCCGATGTTCTGCCAGAATTTCACGCCCCAGTAGTTGGTGGTGTTTGCCTGAACGGACAGGTGGATTGGCATATCCGGCCATTTTTCGCGCACGGTCATGATCAAACCCGGATCCGCCATAATCAGCGCGTCAGGTTTCATGGCAATCAAGGGCTCCATATCGGAAACGAAGGTTTTGAGTTTGGAGTTATGCGGCAGCGTATTGACGGTCAGGAAGAATTTTTTGTTGCGCTCGTGCGCTTCTTTAATGCCTTGCTCGAGAACGTCGAGTTTGGCAAATTCGTTGTTGCGGGCGCGCAGGGAGTAACGCGGGCTGCCGGCGTAAACGGCATCTGCGCCGTAATCATAGGCGGCGCGCATACGTTCGAGGCCACCTGCCGGTAATAAGAGTTCGGGTGCTTTCATGTTTTATGCTTTTTAAAATGTTTTCAGACGGCCTTCAAGGGAAGAGGGAAGGCCGTCTGAAAGATGTTTGAAGAATGGGCGGATTATCCGCTGTTTTTGTGTTTCGGTCAATTTTGTCTCGGGTTTGCGCTTTGTTTTTTATACGGAAAATGTCCTATCAGAGAATAACTAATGGCAGACGGTAAAAGATGTTAGCATTAAGGCTAAGAAGTTGAATGCATATAACTTAACGGTTGAAAATGACCATACTTACTTCATTAAAGGAGCTAATAGTGATTCGGATGGAGTATGGGTGCATAATGATTGCTGGCATGCTTTGCCGGATGGTGTTCAACGAATAGGCGAAATTGAAGGTTATCATGCTTATAAGTTTAAAAATCAGGATGGAAAAGAAATTACTGTGATCAAAAAAGACTTAAATCGTTTTGAAACAGTGAATCATAACGCAGGAACAGATCCTCATTTTAATAGACTATCTCAACGAATTGATGAGCAAACAGGACGTTATTTATCGACAGATAAACCTGTAGATCAATTTTATAATCGCTCCTATCTTCGTTCTGATACCATGAAGAAAATCTTTGAACAATACGAGGTTCTACCTAATGGTGATTACCGAGATAAGATTACTCGTGCGATAATCAAAGGACCAATCTATATATGACATGCTTATGGCTGGGAGCATAGACGATTATCTTTTGCAGCTAAAGAATTAAATTGGAGTCAAAAACAATTTAATGATTATGTAAATGCAAGACCTAATAAATTTAGGTTAGAAAATATGTCTGAAAATCGGAGTCATAGAAATGAGATGCCTGGTAAAGGTGATATCTTAGATATAAAACAAGATATGAGAAATTTTATGAATGGAGGAAAATAAGATGAATCTTTCTAAATTTAATGACTTGGATTTGGAAGAAAAAATTGTAGAGAGTAATTTTAATAATGATCTTCAACTATTAAGAAAAATATTTTTAGAAAACAAATTATCAGATATAAAAAAAATTACTAGCTTAGATAAATGGAATTATCTACATAGGATACTTTGCTATTCGGAACCTAAAGTAGAATTAATACAATTCTATATTGATAATGGCGTCGATGTTAATGCTCAGGATATATATGGAATGACTCCTTTGCATTATGCATTACGAAGTAAAAATGCTGAGGCGGCGATAGCTTTGCTCAAAGCAGGAGCAAATCCTAATTTACCAAACCAGAATGGTTTAATCCCTTTATCTATGATTGGATATATCCCAGAGAGATTGGATGTTTTAGAACTTATGCTTCAAAAAGGGGCAAATGTGCATTACTTAGTAAATGAGGATGAAACCATTCTTGATAGTTATAAACCTACAGAGAATGAGCCTCAATTGAAACCAATTTATGAATTGATGAAAAAATATTTGTAGTGTTAAATATTGAGTCTATCGGAAGTATCAAGTTCGGTTAATTTTTAGTGAGTTTAAAAACTTCTTAGAAATTAACCGCACTTTGTTTTCAGCCATTTAGCTTAAGTTTTTTGCGATTTTTGTCAAAATATGCTAATTTTTACTATGATGAAAGGTAAAAAGTGGCTGCAATACGTTGGAAATGTAAAAAAAGCAGGGTTGGGCGGAATAATTTAACAAAAAACCGTTCAAGCAATGTATTTTCTTGTAAAATATCAAGCTTCATTTTTAAAAAATATTCGGATTAGTTACCGATTTTGACCGACGGAAGGTTTATGGATTTTCGTTTTGACATTATTTATGAATACCGCTGGATGTTTTTTTACGGCGTATTAGCGACGCTGGGAATTACAGTGGTTGCAACGATTGGCGGTTCGATTTTAGGTTTGCTGCTGGCATTGGCTCGTTTGGTTAATCCGGAAAAAGCCGGTGCGCCGATACGTGCATTGGCTTGGGTTTTGCGTAAGATTTCTTTTGTGTATGTTGCATTGTTCCGCGGTACGCCATTGCTTGCTCAAGTTATTATTTGGGCTTTTGTTATTTTCCCATTTTTTGTACATCCTACCGATGGTGCATTAATCAGCGGAGAATCTGCAATTAATTTTCGTCGCTCTTATGGCCCATTGATCGCAGGTGTAATGGCTTTGATTGCCAACTCAGGTGCATATGTTTGTGAGATTTTCCGTGCCGGTATCCAGTCGATTGATAAGGGTCAAATGGAAGCTGCGCGTTCTTTGGGTCTGACCTATACTCAGGCGATGCGTTATGTGATTTTGCCGCAAGCTTTGCGCCGTATGTTGCCACCACTTGCAGGTGAATTTATCACGCTTTTGAAAGATAGTTCTTTGCTGTCTGTTATTGCAGTTCCTGAACTTATGTCTGTTCAAAAAGCAATCACAGGTCAGTATTCGATATTCCAAGAGCCGCTTTATACGGTTGCATTGATTTATCTTGTATTGACGAGTGTATTAGGATGGGTATTCTTACGTTTGGAACGTCGCTATAACGTAAAACTTCATTAATTAGGAAGACAAAAAAGGAAGACTTTTTCAAGTCTTCCTTTTTTATTTGCCGTCAATGTTTCAGACGGCCTTGAATCAGAATGCTTCGCCGACTTTGACACCGCCTGCAATGTCTTTGGGCGTTGCCAGTTTGGCAGTTGCTTGTTGGGCGGCTTGGAATGCTTCAGTTGCCATGATGTCGGCAGCTTCTTGTACGGCCAATGTGTTGGCCATGTATTGCCAACGTGCTGCTAAGTCGGCGTTTGTTGGTGCGTGGAAACCGTCTCGCAATTCTTCTACCAAGTCAGGGCGGTTGCACACCAGTACAATATCGCAGCCTGCTTCAAAAGAAAGGCGGGCGCGTTCTTTAATACCGCCGACACCGCATGCGCCTTCCATGGTCAGGTCGTCTGAAAAGATAACGCCGTTAAATCCGATTTCTTGGCGCAGGATTTGTTTCAGCCATTTTTCGGAGAAGCCGGCAGGTTGGCTGTCGATTTGCGGGTACACGACGTGGGCAGGCATGACTGCGGCCATGCCTGCCTGGCTCAGTGCGCAGAATGGGATAAGGTCGGCGGCTTCGAGCTCTTCGCGGCTGCGTTCGTCGCAAGGCAGGACGTGATGGCTGTCGCCTTCGACAAAGCCGTGGCCGGGGAAGTGTTTGCCGCAAGATTTCATGCCGCCTTTGTTCAGGCCTTTTTGCAGGGCAAGGGCAAGCTGGGTAACGATGTTAGCATCGCGGTGGAAGCTGCGGTTACCGATGACGGCGCATTGACCCCAGTCTAAATCCAATACGGGCGTGAAGGATAGGTCGATACCGCAGGCGGAGAGTTCGGTTGCTAAAACCCAGCCGACTTGTTCTGCTTGGGCGCAGGCGGCTTCTTGGCCTTCGTTGTCCCAAATTTCACCCAATACGTTCATGGCCGGCAGGCGGGTGAAGCCGTCAATAAAACGTTGAACCCGTCCGCCTTCGTGGTCGACGGCGATGATGAGTTCAGGTGTACGGACGGCTTTGATTTCTTGAACCAAAGCTTTGAGCTGGGAAACGTTTTCAAAGTTGCGGCGGAACAAAATAACGCCACCGACGGCAGGGTCGAGCAGGCGTTGTTTTTCTTCTTCGGTCAGATGATAGGCAGCGACGTCGGCCATGACTGGGCCGCGTGGAAGATGAGGCGTATTCATTGTTTTGTCCTGAATAATGTATATATTGGATAATCGTTATGTTCAGACGGCCTGAGAGTGTAGGAATATCTCAGGCCGTCTGAATATATTGGTTTTGAATTAGGCAGTTGCTTTTTTCTTGTCTTTTAAGATGAAAATCAACATAACCATCACGATGCCGGTTACCACAAAACCTAAAGGTGCAGAGCCGGTCATGCCCAGTGCGAGGTAGCCTGTGGCAGCAGACGCGGCTACGGTCAGCGCGTAAGGGAATTGCGAAGTAACGTGGTCGATGTGGTTACAGTGTGCGCCGGTAGAAGAGAGGATGGTGGTATCGGAAATTGGCGAGCAGTGGTCGCCAAATACGGCGCCGGCCATTACGGCAGACATGCAAGGGATAATCAGCGAAGGTTCGACTTTGACGGCCATGGCGGCGGCAATCGGCAACATGATGCCGAATGTGCCCCAGCTTGTGCCGGTAGCGAAGGCCATCACGCCTGCGAGCATAAACAAAATCACGGGTAGGAAGCCTGCGTGGATATTGCCTGCCACCAAAGTGGAGAGGTATTCACCAGTGTGCATCTCGCTGACAACGGTGCTGATGATCCATGCCAAAATCAAGATGGTAATGGCGCCGCGCATAGAGATGATGCCCTGCCAAATGGCTTTAGGGTAGTCGCTGGTTTTAATGGTGCCGATGGTGCAGAGGATGACGGCCAATACGCCACAAGTGCCGCCGAACACGAGGGAAGTGTTCACATCGGTATTTTCAAACGCGCTGAGCAAAGAGAAGGTCTCAGAAGCTTGTGCGCCAGTGTAAATCATGGCGGAAACCGTGGCGACAATCAGTACCAAAACCGGAACAATCAGCGCGAATACGCGGCCGTTGGGATGGCCTGTTTCAACGGTTTCATCATGAATTTCATTCAAAGCGGCGCGTTCCAAACGGGCCATAGAGCCGATGTCGAAGGAGAACCAAGCCACGACAAACACCATAATCAACGCGAAGACGGCGTAGTAATTCATCAGGCTCATGGCCACGAATGCGCCCATTGGTGTGTAGTCTGTGATGTTATAAGTCACCAAAAGGCCTGCCAAAGTAGCAATAATCGATGCGCCCCAGCTGGATACCGGCATCAAAACGCACATCGGCGCGGCAGTGGAGTCAAGGATATAAGCCAGTTTGGCGCGGGAAACTTTGAATTTGTCGGTTACAGGGCGGGCAATCGCACCGACGGCAAGGCTGTGGAAATAGTCGTCAATAAAGGTAACGAATACCAGACAGGCAGTCAGCAGCTTCGCACCACGGCGGCCCTTGATATGCTGTTTTGCCCAATCGGCAAATGCTTGGTTGCTGCCGGAATGTGTCAGAAGGGAAGTGAAAATCCCCAAAAGTATTAAGAAGAGCAGGATTTTGGGTTTGCCCAAAGACCAATCGCCATCCGCCCAAGTGAGGCTGACAGCCATGTCTTTCAAGTGAACCAAAGCATCAAGTGGATTACCGCCTACCAGCAGAAATGAGCCGACGATAATGCCGACACCTAGGGACAGTAATACACGGCGTGTGGCAATAGCCAAGGCAAGCGCAATGGCTGCCGGGACGATAGATAAAATAGAATTCGAATAATTAATAAGTTGCATAATTATATTGTATATAAGCGGTAAAATATTTTCAGACGGCCTAAGTTGGAAGACGGATAACAAAATACCCACTGCCTCTGACAGATGGGTATTTTATCATCTAACACATCATCATGCCGTCTGAAAAATCGGACTACTGCAGATTTAGCGCGAGGAACAAAGTATTGCCTTCGCGTTGTACCAAAAGCGGTACGTTTTTGCCTGAGCTTTCCAATGCGCTACGGAAAGTGGATTCGTCATTGACGCTGATTTGGCTGACGGCAATGATTTCGTCGCCGCGTTTGAGGCCGGCACGTTCGGCCGCACCGCTAACGCGCAGAACGATTAAGCGTTGTTTACCGTCTGCGTTTTCAACCTGCAGGGTAACGCCTGTATTTTCAACGGTAAATCCGTCATGGCCGCCATCGTGTTGCGGGTGTTCAGCCTCTTTTGCAGAAGTTTCCGTTTGTTCGGCTGCGCTGCCAAGTTTGACTTTGACATCGGTTTGTTTGCCGCCGCGCCAGATGCTCAAAGTCACTTCTTTACCCGGCATCATCGAGCCGACCATGACCGGCAAATCGCTGGAGGCGCGGACTTCTTCGCCGTTCACTTTGCGTACGATGTCGCCAACCTGCAAACCGGCTTGTTGTGCCGCGCTGTTCGGCATGATTTTGGCAATCAGTGCGCCGCTTGCTTTGTCCAAACCGAAAGATTTGGCCAAATCATAAGAAACTTCTTGAATAACTACGCCTAATTGACCGCGTTGGACTTTGCCGTTGGCTTTCAATTGATCGGCCACATTCATAGCAACATCAATCGGAATGGCAAACGAAATGCCCATGAAACCGCCGCTGCGGCTGTAAATTTGCGAGTTGATGCCGACTACTTGGCCGCGGAGGTTGAATAGCGGGCCGCCTGAGTTGCCCGGGTTGATGGCAACGTCGGTTTGGATGAACGGCGTATAGTTTTCATTCGGCAGGCTACGGCCTTTGGCGGAGACGATGCCGGAGGTTACGCTGTTGTCAAAGCCGAAAGGCGCGCCGATGGCTGCTACCCATTCGCCTGGTTTCAAATCTTTCGGATTACCGATTTTGACAACCGGCAAATCTTCTTGCGGCTCAATTTTTAAGAGGGCAACGTCGGATTGAGCGTCTGAGCCGACCAGTTTGGCCGTGTATTCGCGTTTGTCGTTGAGCAGGACTTTAATATTGCCCATGCCGGCAACCACGTGGGTATTGGTCAGGATATAACCGTCTTTGCTGATAATAAAGCCGGAACCGAAATTCAAAGCGTCGCTTTCGGTATCTTCTTGCGGCATGTCGGGCATATTGGGAACAAGGCGCTTGAAGAATTCGTAAAACGGATCGTTGTCGGGGAATTGGCTCAGGTCCATGCTATGGTCGTCATCCGGTGTCGCAGTGCGTTTCGCCGGTGTCGCTTGAATATTAACGACGGCCTGTCCTTCGTTTTGCACCAGTTGGGCAAAGTCGGGCAACAACATGCCGACTTTTCCGTCATCGGTATTGGTTTCTATGCGTTGGACGAGTTCTTTGTTTTCGTCTTTGCCGAAAAAGGTGCTGACTTTGTCGCAACCTGAAAGAAGGGAAGCTGAGAGGACAGCAAGGGCCAGATATGTGTTTGTTTTAATATTCACGAAAGTTCCTTTTGCCGGTGCCTATCGTATTGTCGGCATGCGTTTGAATCGGCAGGCAGTTTTATTGTTTGAATGCTGTTTAAATGTATAAGGTAGGATTTTTACACTTTAACGGTTTTTTTTCAAGCATTTCATTTTAAATGAAAAAATGATAATTGGGATTTTATTGTTTTAAGGCCGTCTGAAAGCTTTGGAATATGACCTGTCGGTCGGTTCGCTTCTTTCAGACGGCCTTTAAATTGTGGTCAGTCGTGTTGATCCAAATGGTAGATTTGCGCCACGGCATCGATTAATTCGCTGTTGTCCGAGCCGGCTTTATTGAGCGTGCGTGTCGGAGAGTGGAGCAGTTTGTTGGTCAACTGGATGGAGAGGCGTTCGAGGACATCCTCTGCTGATACGCCTTTTGCCAGTTGCTTCATGGCATTTTCCAATACTTGGCGGCGCGCGCGTTCGCCTTCGTCGCGTAAGGCGCGGATAAGCGGAACGCTTTGGCGGTTTTTCTGTTGGCGGATAAATTCGCTAACCTTTTCTTCCACCATGCTTTCAGCCGCCGCCGCTGCCTTTTTGCGTGCGTCTTTACCACTTTGGACAATATCCATCATGTCGTCCACGGTATAGAGATATGCGTCTTCCAATTCGCCGACTTCGGCTTCGATATCGCGCGGAACGGCCAAATCCAGCAGGAAAACAGGCATGTTGTGGCGTTTTTTCAATGCGCGTTCGACCATGCCTTTGCCGACGAGGGGAAGTTGGCTGGCGGTAGAAGAAACAACCACGTCGTAATCGTGAAGAATATCGGGCAATTCATTCAGCAGGCAGGCTTCGGCGTTGACACCGAGTTTGTCGCACAATTCCTGCGCACGCTGGTGTGTGCGGTTGGCAACGGTAATGAGCTTGGGATTTTTAGCGGCAAAATAAGTGGCCACCAGCTCAATCATTTCGCCTGCGCCGATAAAAAGGACGTTCAGATCAGAAATGGAAGGGAAGATTTGCTCTGCCATTTTGACCGATGCAGAAGCCATGGAGACGGAGTTTTCGCCGACAGCAGTGTCGGTACGCACTTCTTTGGCAACGGCAAAGGTTTTTTGAAACAGGGCGTTTAAGTGGGTGTTGATGCTTTCCTGTTCTTGCGCAACGCGGACGGCATCTTTGATTTGACCGAGAATTTGCGGTTCGCCCAAGACCATGGAGTCCAAACCGCAGGCGACGCGGAAGGCGTGGCGGACGGTTTCATTATTATCTAAGGTATAGAGGTAAGGGCGGATTTCTTCGGCAGGCAGGTCGTGATATTGTGCCAACCAGTCGATGATTTTTTCAGTTTCACCGACGCAGTAAAGCTCGGTGCGGTTGCAGGTAGAAAGAATGACTGCTTCTTCCGCCGCTTCACTGCGCGCGAGGTTGGACACGGCATCCGGCAGATTTGCAGCTGCAAATGCCAGTTTTTCGCGTATGCTCAAGGGCGCGGTTTGGTGATTGAGTCCGACGACGGTAAGTTGCATGGTTATGGTATGACTGGGTAGTGTGTGTGGTGGGTATTATAGCTTAAGTGGGCTTTAAAATGAATGTGTTGGGGGAGAAGATACAATGAGGTTTGTCATCGAAAAGGCCGTCTGAAAAGATTCAGACGGCCTTTTATCAAGAAAGGCTTAAACGGCTTCAGCTTCTTCTGCCAAGAAACCGCGCAATTTTTGCATGGCTTTGGCTTCGATTTGGCGGATGCGTTCGGCAGATACGCCGTATTCGGCAGCCAATTCGTGCAGGGTTAAACCGCCATCATCTTGCAACCAGCGGCTTTCAACAATACGGCGGCTGCGGTCGTCCAGTTGCGCCAAGGCATTTTGCAGACCTTCGGTTTGTAGGGCGTAGTGGGCTTGTTTGGACAACTGAAGGCTAGGCTCTGCATCGTGGTCGGCCAACCAGTCGATAGGGGCGAAGCTGTCCTCGTCATCGTTGTTTTCTGCCATGATGCCAATATCGTGGCCGGTCATGCGTTGCTCCATTTCCAAGACTTCGGACAATTTGACGCCCAAATCGTCGGCGATTTCTTGCGCTTCTTTGGGAGACAAAGCATTCAGGTTTTTACGCATGCTGCGCAGGTTGAAGAACAGTTTGCGTTGCGGTTTGGTTGTGGCAACGCGGACCAAACGCCAGTTGCGCAAAATAAATTCGTGGATTTCTGCTTTAATCCAATGCACAGCAAACGAAAACAGGCGCGCGCCACGGCTTGGTTCGTAGCGTTTGACGGCTTTCATCAGGCCGATATTGCCTTCTTGAATCAGGTCGGCTTGGTTGAGGCCGTAGCCGTCGTAGCCGCGTGCAATGGATACGACGACGCGAAGATGGGACAGGATAAGCTGTTTGGCGGCGTTGAGATCGCCTTTTTGTTGACGTTCGGCCAGTTGTGTTTCTTCTTCGGCGGTCAGCATTGGAATGCTGTTGACAGTATGAATGTATTGCTCGAGGCTACCGTTGCCGCTGTGGATAACGGGTAATGCAAAAGCTTTATTCATAAAAGGATACTCTCCTTGATTAGGCCGTCTGAAAACGGCTTTTTGTTTATTGTGTGACAAGCAGTATAACACTGCCTGTGGTTTGTTTTGTTATGGGTTGGATTTTTTCTGTAAATTAACGATAGATTCAATAGTTTTTACTGCTTGAATCGCAAGGTTTGATTGTCTTAGAAAATTTGAGTGATTTGCTAGGTTTTATCTAATTATATTACAAACATTTCTGTATGTAAATAGTTTTATCAATAAAAAAGACCTTGTATAACAAGGTCTTAAATTTTTTTATTCTGGTTTCTTCCGGCCAATTAGGATAAGGAATACGCCGATAACGGCCAAAATGCTGATAAGCCATGTTGAGCCGCCTGCTTTCATATAAGGCGTTTCGCCGATATAGCCTTTAACGTGGCCTTCGAGGACGGTTTCTGTGTCCGGTTGGGCTTCGGCAACAATCGTACCTTTAGGGGAAATAATGGCGGTCGCACCGGTATTGGTGGCGCGAACCATGTAGCGACCCAGTTCCATTGCACGCGCTTGGGATTGTTGAAGCTGCTGATACATGGCATTCGATTTGCCGTACCATGCCATATTGCTGATGTTGGCGAGCAGGGTAGAGCGTTTCGCCGTTGCGATGAGTTCGTCGCCGAAACCGTCTTCATAGCAGATATTGAAGGCGACTTTTTGATCTTTCATCACCAAAGGCGCTTGGTTGTCGCCACCTTTTTGAAAGTCGGCCAAAGGCATATCCATCATTTTATAGAGGCGCTCGGTAATGGCGGGCAAGGGCTTGTATTCGCCAAATGGAACGAGGTGGTTCTTGGCGTAGTAAGGGATGACATCGGAAGTGCTGTTGTGATAGTCGCTCAAATTGATGACTGCATTTTCGTAGCCGTTGCCGTCGGGCGTATATTGGCTGATACCGATGGCCAACGCGCTGCCGTTGCTTTGCGCCTGTTCGGCGAATTGTTCCAAGATACCTTCGGGCAGGTCTTGGCGCATCAGCGGCAGGGCGGTTTCAGGCAGGATGACGATGTCGGCACTGGTTTTGCTGATTTGTTCGTAGTATTTCTGAATGGTTGGGATGATTTGCTCTTCCTTCCATTTCAGATTCTGCTCGATATTGCCTTGAATCAGGGCGACGGTGCTGGTGCTGCCGTCGGGGCGGGTGTATTCGGTTTGTTGGGAAATGTAGCCGACGGAGCAGAGCGCAACGATAAGGAATAAGGGCAGCAGGCGGTGTTTCAGACGGCCGTGGTTGTCAATCAGCAACACCAGCCATGCACTGAGGAAAGCAGTTGCCAGCGTGACCATGTGAATGCCGCCCAAAGGCGCGAAACCTGCCAACGGGCTGTCTTTGATGATTTGGGAATAGCCGATGGCGCCCCAGCCGAATCCGGTCAGGAAACGTTCGCGGGCAAATTCTGCCAGCGTCCACAAAATCGGCAGCAGGAGGCCGGTTTTGGCCCAGCGCGACAGGTTGCATTTTCTCCACACCCAAAAACAGATGGCCGGATAAAGCGCAAGAAACGCCGGTAGCAGGAAGGTGAGGGGGATGGCGTATGAATCCGGCAAACCCGAAACATCATGCAAGGCAGTGTGTATCCAATAAAACTGCGCCGTATAACCGATTAATCCGAACAGATAGGCAGTCATGACGGCAAAGCGCGGACGCAATTCAATCAGGCGTATCAGCGCGCCAAACAACAGCGGCATCAGCCAGAAATGATAATAGGGGGCGAAAGTGAACGGCGTCGCGGCGGCAATCAAGATGATCAGCGGCCAGTACAGCAGCGGATGTTGCCAATATTGTTCGAGCTTACGGAAAATATTCATGCTTTAAATGGTATTGAGGCCGTCTGAAAAGTTTTCAGACGGCAGTGAAACAAAATCAGTCTTTTTGAAACAATTTCATTGCAGGCAGGACGATTGCGCAAGCCAATGAACCGGCGGCCACTCCGACCACCAGATTGGCGATATGTTCCATCATGCCGCTGTCCCAATGTTGCGCGTGAAGGAAATCGTGTAAAAAGCCAAGGTTGTGGGCGATTAGTCCGCCGCCGACCAAGAACATCGCCAGCGTGCCGACAATACTCAAGCCGCGCATAAACCAAGGCATAAATGAAATCAAACCGCGTCCGATGCCTTGTACGGCGGCGCTTTTTTGGCGCATCAACATCATGCCGAGGTCGTCAAGTTTGACGATAATGCCGACCAAACCATAGACCAATGCCGTCATGCCGACACCGATGGCGGCCATAACCAAAGAACGCGTCATCAGGTCATATTTTTCAACAACGCCCAGCGCGATAATGATGATTTCGGCGGAGAGGATGAAATCTGTGCGGACCGCGCCTTTCACTTTTGTTTTTTCGTCTGTGATTTCAGGCTCGGCATCGTGTCCGTCTTCGTGTTCATTGCGGTGCAGAAATTTGTGCAACAGTTTTTCCACGCCTTCAAAACACAAATACACACCGCCTATCATCAGCAAGGGCGTAATCAGTGCAGGCAGGAAAGCGGAAAGCAACAGCGCAAGCGGCACCAGAATCAGCTTGTTGACCAGAGAGCCTTTTGCCACCGCCCAAATAATCGGCAATTCGCGCTCGGCGGATACGCCGGTTACCTGATTGGCGTTGAGCGCCAAATCGTCACCAACCACGCCGGCGGTTTTTTTTGCGGCGACTTTGGTCATCATCGCTACATCGTCCAAAACGGCGGTAATGTCGTCCAAAAGCGTAAAGAGAGAGGCGAAGGCCATAATGTTGTCCGGATAAAATCAAATAAACGCGCGATTATATATGAAAATTCAGTTGCTTGAATGTTTTTCAGACGGCCATTGACGGAAATTAACCAAAGGCCGTCTGAAAATGCTATTTCGGCGTATAACGTCCCGCCATGGCTTTATACACCATATTTTCGTATTTTAAGGCTTCATAGTGTTGGTTTAGCAGGTTTTGAGCCGAGCTGTATTCTGAATTCAAAGCCTCCAGCCAGTCTTTCAACTCGTTTTTACCGTGTTGGTAGCGTACTTGATAGTAATGGCTGTTTTTCTTGTCCAACTGATAACGTTGTTCCTGATTGGCAAGACTGGCCTGCGCGTTTTTGTAGGCAAGGTAGTTGGTGTTGACCTCGTTAAGTGCGGTGGTCAGGGCTTTTTCAAAATTCAGCTTGGCACTGTCCATCTCCGCTTGTACGGTTTTGTCTTTCCATTTCATGGTCTGCCAGTTAAGGAAAGGCAGATTGATGGTGGCCGAGCCGCCCAACATGGGGATATTGAACGTACTTTTCGCTTTATCGGAAGACGTACTCAAACTTGCGCCCAAAGTAATCGACGGATACCAACTGCGTTTTTGCGCGTTGACCGATTGTTGCGACGCTTGCAGGCGGTATTCGGCGGCGCGCAGATCGGGGCGGTTGGCCAAAACGGTAATCGGTACGTCCAAGTTCACGCCTCTGACCGGCAACAGGCGGAATTGTGCCGGATCGGCGGCCATGTTTTCAGACGGCCTTAAATTCAACAAATTTCGCAAAACCTGTTTTTGCGTATCCAAATTGTTTTGTAAAGACAACAGGCTGTTTTCTGCGCTCAGCAATGACTGTTTGGCTTGGGTTGGCTGGCTTGAGTCGGCACGACCGTAGCGGAACTTGGCATTCGCAATGCGGTTGATTTCCTGATATTGCTTCAGCGATTTTTGCGCCAACTCGATGGCTTCGTTCAGGTAGGCGATATTGAAATACGCATCGGCGACATTATTAATCAAAGTCAGGCGTGTGTTGGCCATGTCTTCATGCGTGGCTTGGTATTCCCATACCTGCGCATCGGCAGTGGCACTGAGTTTGCGCCACAGATCCAATTCGTAGCTCAAACCAAGCTGGCTGCTGAAGGTATTGCCGTGGCTGCCGGTTTTCAGGTTTTTAGAAGCGTTTGCGCCCAATGAGCCGCTGAACGAAGGCACCAAATCCGCGCCCAAAATATTGGCTTGATACAAAGCTTTGTTGACGCTGATGGCCGCCTGTTTCAAATCGACATTGTTGGCCAACGCTTGCTCCATCAGCGCATTAAGCTGCTGGCTTTGGTAAATTTCCCACCAGTTGCCGTTGACATCGTAGCGTTCGGCAGTTTCCGCCGCGCTTATAACTTGGCCGGTTGCTTCCAGCGTCAGGTTCGGATTGGCTTTAGGTGCGGCGCACGCACTTAGGGCAAGGGCAACAGCCAATGATAAGGCTGCTTGGGAAAAAGGTTTCGTCTTCATAAAAAATCTTTCGGGTAACAGCATTTCAGACGGCCCTAAAATAATAGGCCGTCTGAAACATAATCAATCCTGAGCCAGCGCATCAATCGGGTTGAGCTTGGAAGCTTTGTTGGCAGGCATAAAGCCAAATGCGACGCCGATGGCGGTGGAGCAGACAACTGCGCCGATGACGGAAGTCATGGAAATGCTCATCGGGAAGTCGGTAACAAAATAGTTGAACACCAGGCTGATGCTTGCGGACAACAATACGCCTGACAGACCGCCGATGATACAGATTAAGACGGCCTCAATCAGGAACTGTTGCAAAATATTGTTGCGGCGTGCGCCGATTGCCATGCGGACGCCGATTTCTTTGGTGCGCTCGGTAACGGAGACCAGCATGATGTTCATCACGCCGATACCGCCGACCACCAAAGAGATGACCGCGATGGAAGAAATCAGCAGCGTCATGGTGCCGGTTGTGCTTTCAACCATTTCTTTAATGCTGTCGCTGTTGTTCATAAAGAAGTCTTCTGTACCGTGGCGTGCTTTCAGCAGCTCGGTCAGGCTTTTTTCGGCAACTTGCGTGTTGGCATCGTCTTTGATTTTGACAACGATGGAGTTGGTATAGCTCTCGCCGGTAATTTGGTGCATGACCGTTGTATATGGCGACCAAAGCATCAGCGAGTCAGAATTGCCGAATGAGTTGTCATCCTTTTTCATAATGCCGATGACGGTTAACGGGCGTTTTTTGAAAAGGATAGTTTTGCCTAAAGGATTGACACCTTCGCCGAAGAGTTTGGTTTTGGTGTTTTGGTCGATGACGACGACTTGGGCATCGGTTTTTACATCGTCATCATCAAACAGACGGCCTTCTTCCAATTTCAAACCGCGCACGTCGAAATATTGTTCGCCTACGCCGTAAAGTGAGGCGGTCAGGTCGGTGTTGCGGTAGGTTAAGGTGCCGCCGGAGCTGGTTTGAGGGGTGGCGGAGGCGACGTAACTTTGTTGGCTGATGGCTTTTGCGTCATTAATCGTCAGTGTCTTGATTCGTCCGCTGCGGCGGTCGCCAAAACCACGGCCGGGGAAGATACTGATGGTGTTTGTGCCCATCGAGTTAATGTCTTCCAGGATTTTTTGTTGCGAGCCATTACCTAAGGCCACTACCGATACCACCGAAGCGATACCGATGATAATCCCCAGCATGGTCAGCAGCGAACGCATTTTGTGTGCCATAATCGCCTGCACAGACATTTTGAATGCTTCCATAAATTGATCGTAATAAAACGACCAGGAAGCTTTTTCTTTAATCCTCTCCACTTTGCTGGGTGGAATGTCGGGATTTTTAGACGTATCCGAAATAATCTGACCGTCGCGGATTTCAATGACGCGGTTTGCGTTTGCCGCAATGCCCGGATCGTGGGTGACCATAATCACGGTATGCCCGTTTTCGTGCAGCTTGTGGATGATTTCCATCACATTTTTACCGCTGGCGGTATCCAATGCGCCGGTTGGTTCGTCGGCAAAGATGATTTCGCCGCCGTTCATCAACGCGCGGGCAATCGAAACGCGTTGTTGCTGACCGCCGGAAAGCTCGCTGGGTTTGTTGCCTTCTTTATTTTGCAAACCCAAATCGCCCAACAGTTTTTCCGCACGTTCCACGCGCTCTTTGCTGTCCATGCCCATATATACGGCAGGCAGGGCGACGTTGTCTCGGGCGGTCAGCGAGCTTAACAGGTTGTAACGCTGGAAAATAAAGCCGAAACGCTCACGGCGCAAAGCCGCCAGCTCATCCGGCTGCATTTGCGATGTTTCGATGCCGTCGATTTGATAAGAGCCGGAAGTGGCGGTATCCAGACAGCCCAAGATATTCATCAGCGTCGATTTGCCTGAACCGGACTGGCCGATAATCGCCACAAAGTCGCCTTTCTCAATAGAAAGGCTGACATCTTTCAATACGTGCACACGGTTTTCACCGCTACCGAAAAAACGGTTGATATTCTTACATTCGATTAAACTCATAATCTTTCCGGGCGAAAAATAGAAATACAGGAACTAAGGCCGTCTGAAACACAGCCAAATCTTTCAGACGGCCTTAATCAATCAGCGAGGAGGGCCGCCGCCCATCATCGCGCGTTCGCTGCTCTTATTCTTTTCATCTGCGCTCATTTCAGAAATGATCACTTTTTCGCCTTCTTTCAAGCCACTTTTGATTTCGGTATTCATGCTGTCTTTCAAGCCGACAGTCACTTCACGCTCAACAGCTTTATTGTCTGCACCCAAAACGCTGACAAATGATTTGCCGTTATGCTTTTTTACAGTCAGTGTCGGTACCAGTAAGACATTCTTCACGCCGTTGATTTCGATCGTGTTTTGAGTGGTCATGCCGATGGAGAGCTTGCCGTCATTATTCGGCACAAGGGCGCGGGCATAGTAGTAAATCGCATTGGAAGTCGTGTCCGTGCTGCTGGTGTAGCTGCCCAAAGACATGGTGGTCAGGCCGGGGTCGACACTGTCCAATTTCGCTTTAATCGGAGTATCCGGCTCGGACAAAATGGTGAACGAAATATCCTGACCGGCTTTGACTTTCGTGATGTCGCCCTCGGCAATCTGCATTTTGTTTAACATGGTTTCCAAGTTGGCCAGCTGGATAATGGTCGGGGTGGATTGCGCCGCATTGACGGATTGGCCTTCTTCAACAGGAATAGCGACCACGGTGCCGTCCATGGTGGCGGTAATCCGTGTATGGCCCAGTTCGGATTCGGCCGTATTGATGGAGATTTTGGATTGTTTGATGGCGGCCTTCAGTTCGGCGACATTGGCCTTGGCTGCGGCTAAAGAGTCTTGTGCAGATTCCAAGTCTTCTTTGGAAGTTGCCTGCTCTTTCCATAAGGCAAGTTCGCGTTTATATTTTTTCTCCGCACTGGAAAGCGCGATTTCGGCAGAAACCAATTTTGCCTGATAGGTTTCCAGTTTGGATTTTTCGGTATTTAAGGTATTGATCTGATTGGTTGAGTTGATTTCTGCAATCAGATCGCCTTTTTTAACTTGTTGGCCCAGTTTCACATACAGTTTTTTAATCTGACCTGAAGCCTCCGCGCCCACGGATACCAAATTGGAAGGCGATATTTCGCCGGTTGCCGACACGGTTTGACGGATATCGCCGCGTTTGACTACTTCTGTAATAAAAGAAGACTGAGGCTCAGGCTTCATCAAAGACCAGCCGCCGAAAGCCGCTGCTACCACAACAGCCGTACCGACCGCCCACTTGAAAACTTTAGACATATAAAAAGAACCAATTCAATAAAATAACGTCGCAGACAAGCAACAGATGTATTGATAGAAACAAAAAAACAACTGGATTTTACTGTAAAGACCAAGTTCGACCAAGAGACGGTCGGCTCAAATTGAAGTTTAACTTATTGAAATAAAAAATAAAGGGTAGTAAACATTTTTCAGAACTTGCACCTCATTTACATAAATTCCCAAACTCCCTCCGAATTTGAACATTTAAGCCGCAAGAAAACTACTATAATATCCACGTCTTATTCTAATTATTTACGACATAAATACAATGAAACACCAACAAGGCTTCACGCTTATCGAGCTGCTGATAGTCGTTGTGATTGCAGCCATTCTTGCTACCATCGCATATCCGTCTTATCAAAACTACATCCGCCAAACGCGCCTTGCTGCCGTCCGTACGCAGATGCTGCATAACGCCCAACAGCTCGAACGCTATTACACTCAAAAAAGTACATTTAAGAAATTTCCTCCTGAAACCTTACAGCAGAATCAATATTTCAATATTAGGTTTTCCGAAGGTACGGCTTCTATGCCTAATCCTTCCGATTCAGGTTATATTTTGAAGGCTGTACCCAATAAAGAAACCAATGCCGATGAAACTTGTACCGTTTTTTACAACGACAGCGGCATCATCTGGGCAAGCAGCGACAAGCAAAACTGTCCCGGTTATGAAATGCCAAAATCAGAATAAATCGAAGTATAAAAGGCCGTCTGAAATTCAGACGGCCTTTTTGATGGTTTGGCTGCATAAGCACATTAACTTAAACAGGGCAAAGATCGGTAATCCCGACCTGATGTGAAGTTAATCCTTAGCCTTTGCGGCGCGGTTCGTCAGGGCGGATGCGGGAAGCCAGTTGGTCGAGGATGCCGTTGACGAATTTATGGCCATCGGTGCCGCCGAAAGTTTTGGTGACTTCGATGGCTTCATTGATGATGACGGGGTAGGGGGTCTCAGGCATGGTGCTCAGCTCATGGCAGGCAACCAGCAAAACGGCGCGTTCGATAGGGCTGAGGTCTTTTTCGTCGCGGTCGAGCAGGGGGCTGATTTTTTCCATGTATTCTTCGGCATGGGTTTGTGCGCCGAAAAACAGTTTGTTGAACAGCTCTTCATCCATATTGGATGTTTGGGACAGTTCGTGGATGTTTTTGGCGATTTCGGGAGCGGCGGTTTTGTTGATGCCTGCTTGATAAATAGCTTGTACGGCAAGCTCGCGTGCGCGGCGGCGTGGGCTTTTCATGGGTATTCCTTGTGAAGAGAGTGCCGATGGTTGTCGGCTGAATATTGAATGATTCAGACGGCCTCAATGTCATGATTGAGAGGCCGTCTGAAAATATGCGGTATTCAATACGGGGAGAAGCTTATTCTTCTTCGTCTTCGTATTGTTCTGACAAAAGATGGTTGACCAAGTTGGCACATTCTACGGCAACTTTGGCGGCATCGGAGGCTTTTTCTTCGATACGTGCAACGGCTTGTTCGTCGTTTTCAGTCGTCAGGATGGCGTTGGCGATAGGGATGTTGTAGTCAAGGGCAACGCGGCTGACACCTGCGCCGGACTCATTGGATACCAATTCAAAGTGGTAGGTTTCGCCACGAATGACAACGCCGATGGCAATCAGGGCATCGAATTGTTCGGATGAAGCAAGGTTCATCAGCGCGATAGGCACTTCAAGCGCACCGGGAACGGTGGCAAGCGTGATGTTGTCTTCGGCTACGCCCAATTCTTTTAGGGTGCGGCAGCAAACTTTGACCATTTCGCTGCCGATTTCGTTGGTAAAGCGGGCTTGAACGATGCCGATGCGCAGGTTGGTGCCATCGAGGCGTGGTTCGATAATGTTCATGATGATTCCTTCAATATTTGTGAAATAGGGATTCGGCTCGGTTTTAGACGGCCTTATTATAAAGAGGGCCGTCTGAAACGAAATGGGAATGGGTTATTCTTGCGGCTGCCAATCGGCAACGGCTTGGAACTCGCCGTCTTCGTTTAATTCCCACGCGCTGCCTTCTGCCTGAGTCAGCAGGGGCGCGATATCGGGATTATCTGCGGTAATGGCGGAGAGGCTGACAATGCTGAAATTGTCGGGATTGTCGGTGTATTCGTCAGTTTCGTCGCCGCTGAAAATACGCCAGCCGCTGTCGTTTTCAAATACGGGGGCTTCGCGGTAGAGGAAGCCGACAGGTTCGCCTTGTTCGGCGACGGTGTTGGTGACGATACAGCGGTCGAGCGCTGCGGCCAATGCTTGGGCAAATTTGTTCATGGGGTTGACAAAGAGATGATTTGGCATGATTTTACACGATTCGCCGCTTTTCCGCACGGATGTGTGCAGGGGCGGTTTGATGGTACAATGTCGGTAAGTGCCGTCAGGTTTGAACATGACGGCTTTTGATTGTTTATCGGCTTGAGGGACGCAAGAAACAATGAGCCAAAATAAAAAAGTTGCCGGTGTAGCCTTTTTATTTTGTTTCACTGCGGATGAGGCGTATTTTCGGGCTGTTTTTTGAAAGTATGGAATGAAACCTGATTTGCTCAAACAGCAGGCGCATCGAGCGATTCAAAAGCGTCTGGGCTATGAGTTCCGCAATATGGAGCTGCTTCAGCAGGCTTTGACCCACCGCAGCTACAATGCCAAACACAATGAGCGTTTTGAATTTGTCGGCGATTCGATTTTGAACTATTCCGTGGCGAGGATGTTGTTTGACGCGTTTCCGAAATTGTCGGAAGGCGAGTTGTCGCGGATGCGAGCGGCTTTGGTGAATGAAGGTGTATTGGCTGAAATCGCGTTGGAAATGAATGTCGGCGACGGTTTGTATTTGGGTGCCGGCGAGTTGAAGAGCGGCGGTTTCAGACGGCCTTCGATTTTGGCAGACGCGATGGAGGCGATGTTTGCGGCGGTCAGTTTTGATGCTGATTTTTCTGCGGCGGAAAAAGTGGTTCGCCATTTGTTTGCGGAACGCGTGAAACGTGCGGATTTGAATATCGGCAAGAAAGACAGTAAAACTGCTTTGCAGGAAGCCTTGCAGGCACGCCGCTTTGCTCTGCCGAAATACCGAATCGAAGAGCAGGCGGAGCAGACGGCTGATGCGATGTTTGTGATTTCCTGCGATTTGGGCGAACTCGGTTTCATCTGCAATGCACGCGGCAGCAGTCGGAAAGTGGCCGAGCAAAAAGCGGCATGTGAAGCCTTAGAATGGTTGGAACAGAAGTTTCCTTTGAAAAAATCTAAAAAATAATATTTCAGACGGCCTTTGAGAAAATGCAAAGGCCGTCTGAAACAATCAAGAAAGTCATATATAAATGGATATCGAAACCTTTTTGCAAAATGAGTCGCAACACCCGACCGATTATCGTTGCGGCTTTGTGGCCATCGTGGGTCGTCCGAATGTCGGTAAATCCACGCTGATGAACCATTTAATCGGTCAGAAAATCAGTATTACCAGTAAAAAAGCACAAACCACGCGCAACCGTGTAACCGGTATTTACACCGACGACACGGCGCAATTTGTGTTTGTCGATACGCCGGGTTTTCAAACCAATCACCGCAATGCCTTGAATGACCGTCTTAATCAAAACGTAACCGAAGCGCTGAGCGGCGTGGATGTGGTGGTTTTTGTGGTGGAAGCCATGCGCTTTACCGATGCCGATCGCGTGGTGTTAAAGCAGTTGCCTAAGCATACGCCTGTGGTATTGGTAGTCAATAAAATCGATAAAGATAAAGCCAAAGATAAATTTGCGCTTGAGGCTTTTATCAATGAAGTACGCCAAGAGTTTGAATTTGCCGCTAGCGAGGCAGTCAGCGCGAAACATGGCCTGCGTATTGCCAATCTGCTGGAATTGCTCAAGCCTTATCTGCCGGAAAGTATCCCGATGTATCCGGAAGATATGGTGACGGACAAATCCAGCCGATTCCTGGCGATGGAAATTGTGCGCGAAAAATTGTTCCGCTATTTGGGCGAAGAGTTGCCGTATGCGATGAATGTTGAAGTGGAGCAGTTTGAGGAAGAGGAAAGCGGACTGTTCCGCATTTATATCGCAGTGTTGGTCGATAAAGACAGCCAAAAGGCGATTTTGATTGGCAAGGGTGGGGAGAAATTGAAGAAAATTTCTACTGAAGCACGCCTTGATATGGAAAAATTGTTTGATACCAAAGTCTTTTTGAAGATTTGGGTGAAAGTAAAATCCGGTTGGGCAGACGATATTCGTTTTCTGCGTGAATTGGGATTGTGATTTAATGTGTTTGAACAAAGGCCGTCTGAAAAATTTTCAGACGGCCTTTTGTTTTGTTTGATTAAGCCAATAATTCAGCCAGGCGTTTGACGATTTCATCTGCTGCTTGGCGTTTGGATGTTTCTGGAAATGAGGTTTCGGCAAGGTCATCAATAATGGTGATTTGATTGGTTGGCTTACCCATGGAAACGGAAACTTGGTTGGCCACCAGCATCGGTACGTTTTTGCGCAAACGTTTTGCCCGTGCAAATTCCAAAACCTGATGGCTTTCTGCAGCAAAGCCGACGCAGAATGGTGGAGAAGGCAAGGCGGCAACGGATGCGAGAATATCCGGATTTTCCGTCAGTTCGATAACCGGGGGCTGATTGCCGTTTTTCTTCAGTTTCTCGTTGCTGCTGTTTTTGACTTTATAGTCTGCAACAGCTGCAACGGAAATAAAGACATCTTGTTTCGGAATATGGCGATGAACCGCCTGATACATGGCTTCTGCGTTGACAGCCTGTTCAGAATGAGTTAAGCCTGCGGGCAAGGCCGTCTGAATTTGACCGTAAATCAGCGTGACCTCCGCTCCGGCAGCACGGCAGGCACGCGCTAAAGCTATGCCCATTTGTCCGCTGGAAATATTGGTAATGCCGCGAACAGGATCGATGGCTTCAAACGTTGCGCCGGCTGTAATCAGAACTTTTTTACCGCTCAGTAGCTTGGGTGTCCATAAATCCTCTAGCAAATCAGCCAGATCGACCGCTTCGACCATCCTGCCAGTGCCTGTTTCGCCGCAAGCCTGTTCGCCATTGTTTGGGTAAAACACGGTAATGCCGTCTGAAACCAGCTGCTCAATATTGCGCAGGTTGGCAGGGTTGCTCCACATTTCGACATTCATTGCAGGCGCAACGGCCAAAGGACATTTTCTGGCTGCAATCAAAGTAGTCAGCAGGTTGTCTGCCGATCCGTTGGCAATTTTGGCAATCGTGTTGGCGGTGGCTGGTGCAATAAGAAATGCGTCAGCTTCACGCGTCAGATTGATGTGTGCCATGCCATTATTGGAAGCACCTGAATAGGTATCCGATAAAACAGGGTTGCCGGTTAAAGCTTGGAAAGTCAGTGGGGAGACAAATTCCGTCGCAGAATCCGTCATTACCACTGATACAGAATGTTCTTGCTTTTTCAGTAGTCTGACCAGTTCGCAAGATTTATACGCCGCAATACCGCCAGTAATGCCGAGGAGAATGTGTTTGCTCATAAATAACGGGTTCATTAAATGAGATATATAGGAATCAAATCAAATTAGATTTGTTCGATGTTGATTCTGGCCAGTTTTGCTTTAATCGCATTACCATATCTCTTTGGTAAGAATGCTGAAACCGCTCCGTTTTTCACTTCAGTCACATAACTGCAGACTTTAAATTCAGGAACAACATTGAGCGAGTAGTCCGGATTGACCAAAGGCGAAGCACTGGAGTACAGCGTCCATCTTGCCAGACTGCCGTCTTCATAATCAGTCGTTGCGTTAAAGCTGGTGACCCCTTCGCTGAAAGCGATTTGATAATTAGAGTAGAACTCGCCGGGAATTTCATGTGCATTACAGAAATCAAATAATCTGTCATGTGCAAACAGATTCTGACGGATATAGGCCCACAATTCTTTTTCTAGAAAATCTTGGTCTGCAAAATGTCTGGAAGGGTAGCCCTCGTCAACAAAGTTTTGAATTCTTTCCTGCATATCTGGGACTGCACCCGCTTTAGCCCCCCACATACCCGCAAGAATCAGGGCAGTATGCGAGCCTGAGTCGCGAATAGTGTGGAATAGGGTGCCACTTTTTATCCATTCGGATACGGCTGCAGCATCACGATAGCAAATAATAGAATCTGCATCACGGAAAATAACGTATTCAACCTCGGGATCATTGATGGCAAGAAAGCGCCACATTGTACCCGGCCAGTTATCCAACGGTGCGCCAACCTTAATCACTTCGGCACCGTTATTTCTAAATCGTTGAATAGCTTCAGCTGATACAGAATCGTCGACATAAAAACGACATGTCCAACCGGGGAAAAGCACAGGCGCAAGCTGGGTATTTAATACGGCAGGCTCAATATATTTGGAATTATTGCCAAATAAAGAAAAGGAAATAATCCGTTTGCCGTTTTTTGGAGCTGGTGTTGGAGTGATTTCATGTTCTAGGTCTGGGATGGCTTTATCTTTTAGAACCAAAGCCTGATGACCGTAAAACCCGGTTTTTTCCCAGTTATCTAGAGCGCCGTAAGCATGTGCAAGTAAATCCAAAGCAGGAATATAGGTGCTATCCAGCTCTAGCGTTTTCATTTCAGCCTCAATGGCTTTTTCCCATTTCAATTGCTTCAGATAGGCATAAGCAACTTTATGATGATATTCGACTGATTGGGGATTGAGAAGGCAAAGAATCTCGGCACGTTTTAGCGCTTCCTCGTAATTTTCCTCTTCAATAAAAGAGTGATATGCTTGTTCAAATTTTTGTTGAATCTTTTCGTTACTCATAATAGGGACTATTCTAAATTTATGATTGTTTTATTGGAGAAAGTAGAGATTGTAAGAGTAGATGGGACTAAAGCGCCAGTAATATAGAGATATAGAGTGTTTGAATGTGGCAATTAAGAGTAAAGCCGCAGGAGTATTTATCTTTGGGTATCTGTTTTATCTATCGAACGATAAAATCCAATAAATTTTAAATTATTTAAATACAGATAGTTGTGAAAATTTTTAATTTTTTTTGAAATTGGGTGTTGACTGGTTTTGTGATGGGGCGTATAGTTCGGTTCTTCGCTGCTGACGCGGTGAAGAAAACGAAGCAGACAG
>NZ_JBQCUX010000008.1:0-11157 GCF_051962875.1 Neisseria sp. P0007.S010
CTTGATCCAACTTCAATAGTGGGAAACGGTCGATGTGTTTGGCGATCATGGCTTGGACGGTTTGCTGGAAGAAGGTGGTCATGGAAAATCCCCTAAATGTCTTGGTGGGAATTTAGGGGATTTTGGGGAATTTTGCAAAGGTCTCGGCCTATAATCTATCTGCCACACTCAAATATTCATTTTAAAAGCAAATTTATATCAAATAAGTACTTTTGCTTTATAATAACAACAAATACCCAACAAACAGGGAACAAACATGAAAAAAACACTAACGACACTTATCCTTTGCGCACTGACTCCTGCCGCCCTGGCTGCCGATACTTACGGCTACCTGGCCATGTGGCAAAACCCTACCGACAGCAATGAAGTGCTGCAAATCAAAACCACCAAAGAAAATGCCACCCAACTGGATGCGACAGCCGAACTCGAAACATTCTGCAAAGGCCAAGATGCCTTAGCCGGTATCAGCGCAGGCCAAGCAACAGGCTGTAAAACGGTTGTCCCACTGCACAATACCTGTATCGCTGTTGCCTACCCTAAAGCCATGGGCAAATTGACCGCGCAAAACGTAGTGGCCATTACCTCCCCTCGTTTCAAAACCGTGCATCAAATTGCCTTGAACCAGTGTATCAAAAAATACGGTTCACAAGGACAATGCGCTTTAGAAACAGTCTATTGCACTTCCGAAACCTACTATCAAGGTACGGTCAAAACCCTTTGGGAAAAAATCAAATCCATTTAAGGCCGTCTGAAAACAAAACCGGCTTGCCCGATATGCTCCATATCGCGGCAAGCCGGTTTTTTATTCTGGCTTTTATTTGCTGTTTTTTTCCAACAATTTGGCCACAACACCTTCAGCCTGTTTCACCAAATCAGGATTGGTTCGGAAGTGGTTTTCATCATTTAAAGAGTAGCTGACAGTAGAAACCGCATACTTCGTGCTTCGCAACACAAATACGCCTTTACGCAAGATTTCGTCATTGCCTTTGGTTTTGTAACGCAGGTTATACGGGCAAGAAGAATCATACAGTTTGCTGCGGTTGTCCGCTGTCACAATAGTGCTACCAATGCCGCGTTTTGCCAAAGCTTTAGACAAAGCACGATCCAAATCATGCGGTCTTACTTTTGCATTTTGAATGATGCAGACATGTTTGATACTGGTCAGCTCTTCAGGTTTCAATACTCTTTGTTCCGTAGTGGAACACGCGCCCAGCAACAATACGGCTGAAGCCGCTGCTAAAATCATGGTTTTCATCTGTTTTCCTTTTTAAAATTTTCAAACAATAAATATTCAGACGGCCTTTACAAAAAGGCCGTCTGAAAAAATCAACGTACGTTTTTCATCAAACGCTGTTTCTCACGCTTCCAATCCGCTTCTTTCAGGCTTTGGCGTTTGTCATGCTGTTTCTTACCCTTGGCCAAACCGATTTCCACTTTGATTCTACCACGGGTGTAATGCAGGTTTAAGGGCACAATCGTATAACCGGCACGTTCGGTTTTACCGATTAACTTGTTGATTTCCGATTGTTTCAACAACAACTTACGCGGACGGACAGGGTCGGGTTTGACGTGTGTCGAGGCAGTGGGCAATGCAGTAATGTGGCAGCCCACCAAATAGAATGCGTCTTTTTTCCAGTAGATATAGCTTTCTTTTAATTGCACGCGTGCAGCGCGGATGGCTTTGACTTCCCATCCTTCCAATACTATACCGGCTTCGATTTGGTCTTCGATAAAGAAATCGTGAAAGGCTTTTTTATTATTGGCAATACTCATTGTGCTGATTCTTTACAAACTTTTCAGACGGCCTATTTTATCAGGCATGCTTAAAAAATAAAACGGCAAACGGTTTTGAAACGTTTATTCGCTTAAAACATGGCGACGGTAAAAGCGGTCTATATCGGCAATGGCTTTTTCATCTTCAGGGCGCAAATCCAGTTTCAAATCGGCAAGGCGGATCAAGATTTGGTCTTCACGCTCAGCAACGGCGCAGCTGACTTCGCCTTCGCTGCGAAAATGACGGATAAGCTCGTCTAGCTGGTTTAAAGCATTTTGATAAGATGAATTTTGATTCATAATTTTTAACCCGAACGCCCATAAAAAATGGCGGGAAACCCCGCCATGATTTTACGGCTTATGCCGCGCATTTGATTAAGCAGCTTGAATGTTAGCAGCTTGTTTGCCTTTAGGGCCGGTGGTTACGTCGAAAGATACGCGTTGACCTTCTTTCAGGGTTTTGAAACCATCCATGTTGATCGCTGAGAAGTGAGCGAACAAATCTTCGCCACCTTGATCAGGAGTGATAAAACCAAAACCTTTAGCGTCGTTAAACCATTTTACGATACCGGTTGCCATTAGAAACTTCCTATACTTAAAAATTAACAAAATCAGCAAAACAAGGCATACAAAAAACTAAAACGTTCAGCGTTTCTCCCACGTATTGCATACGCGGTTGAGTGCCAACTTCTGCTTAACCGTCTTTTTACATTTGTTAAGACAAAACGTCAAGCTATGTTTTCAAAAAAGTGGGAAAATAGAAAAAAATTGCCGAAATACAACAGAAAACGGTTTGCACTCTAAAATAGGCCGTCTGAAAACTGAAACCTAAGATTATGAGCCATCCGAATACCGACCACCAATCCGATACCCTGCTCAGCGATATCAACACACAGCCGCCGAAACGTTACGGCGTATTTTTATTGAACGACGATTACACCACAATGGAATTTGTCGTCGAGATCCTGACCGAAGTCTTTATGCTTGCACAGGAACAGGCAGTGGCCGTCATGTTGCTGGTGCACCACGAAGGCAAAGGCCTGTGCGGCACCTACACGCGCGATATTGCCCAGACTAAGCAACATCAGGTCATGGAACGTGCCAAAGCTGAAGGGCATCCGCTCAAATGTATAGTCGAAGAGGTTTAAACCATGCTTTCACCCGAATTGGAACACATCCTGCAACTGCTCTACCGTGAAGCACGCAACGCGCGTTATGAGTTTATCAGCTTAGAGCACCTGCTTTTGGTGCTGATAGAAGAAGATGCAGCTGTGCCGAACGTCTTGAAACTGTGCGGTGTGGATTTGAAAGTCCTGTCCGAGCAGCTTGCCGCCAGCGTTGCTGAAAATACACCGCAAATTCCCGATCATCTTCTGGATACGGTCGAAACCCAGCCGACATTGGGCTTCCAACGCGTCATCCAACGGGCGATGGTGCATACCCAGTCTGCCGGTAAAGCCGCAGTAGAGCCTTTGGATATTTTGGTTGCCATGATGAGCGAATCCGAAAGCCATGCCGTTTATTTCCTCAAATTGCAATCCATTACGCGCTTTGAAGTCTTGCGTTGCATTGCCCATGGCTCACCCGATGACGAGGACGGCAATGATTCAGACGGCCTGGGACGCGAGGGCGAAGAAGCGGAACAAAAAACCGGCTCCCTTTCCGACTACACCGTCAACCTCAACGACGAAGTCAAAGCCGGCCGTATCGACCCTTTGATTGGTCGCAAACACGAAATGGAAAGGCTGGTACAAATCCTGTGCCGCCGCCGCAAAAATAATCCGCTTTTGGTTGGCGAAGCTGGCGTAGGCAAAACCACACTGGCGGAAGGCTTGGCACATCAAATCGTCAACGGCGACATTCCCGATGCGCTTAAAGATGCCGAAGTGTACGCGCTGGATATGGGCTCGCTTTTGGCGGGTACGAAATACCGCGGCGACTTTGAAGCGCGGGTCAAATCCGTCTTGAAACAGCTCGAAAAAATCCCGCACGCCATTTTATTCATCGACGAAATCCACACCATCATCGGCGCGGGCAGCACCAGCGGTGGCACGATGGACGCATCCAACCTGCTCAAACCCGCATTGGCGAAAGGTTCATTGCGCTGTATCGGCGCGACAACTTACGACGAATACCGCACCATTTTTGACAAAGACCACGCCCTAAGCCGCCGTTTCCAAAAAATTGACGTGGTCGAACCCTCCGTTGCCGAAACCGTTCAAATCCTGCGCGGCTTGAAACCGATGTTTGAAGATTTCCACCAAGTCCGCTATACGCAAGGTGCACTTGAAGCCGCCGCCGAACTCTCCGCACGCTACATCAACGAACGTTTCCTGCCCGACAAAGCCATCGACGTGATGGACGAAGCAGGCGCGGCGCAACGAATTCTGCCCAAATCCAAACAGAAAAAAGTCATCGGCAAAGCGCAAATCGAAACCGTCATCGCCAAAGTCGCGCGGATTCCCGAAAAAACCGTGTCGCACGACGACAAACAAGTGTTGCAATTCCTCGGCCGCGATTTGAAAAACATGGTTTACGGTCAGGAAAATGCCATTGATGCGTTGGTTGCCGCCGTCAAAATGTCGCGCTCCGGCCTCGCCCTGCCCGATAAACCGATAGGCAGTTTCCTCTTCTCCGGCCCGACCGGCGTCGGCAAAACCGAAGTCGCCAAACAACTTGCCTACTCGATGGGTGTACCGCTGCAACGCTTTGATATGTCCGAATACATGGAACGCCATGCCGTATCGCGCCTCATCGGCGCGCCGCCGGGCTACGTCGGTTTTGAACAAGGCGGCCTTTTGACCGAAGCTGTCAACAAACAGCCACATTGCGTGTTGCTCTTGGACGAAATTGAAAAAGCCCACCCCGACATTTTCAACGTCCTCCTGCAAGTCATGGACGCAGGCAAACTGACCGACAACAACGGCAAGAGCGCTGACTTCCGCAACGTCATCCTGATTATGACCACCAACGCAGGCGCGGAAAGCCTCAGCCGACCCAGTCTCGGCTTTACCTCCAAACGCGAGCGCGGCGACGAAATGCAGGCAATCAACAAACTCTTCACGCCCGAGTTCCGCAACCGCTTGGACGCGATTATCCCATTTGCGCCCTTGTCCGAACCCATTATCGTCAAAGTCGTGGACAAATTCCTGCTCCAACTCGAACACCAGCTCCTCGACAAAAAAGTTGAAGCCGAATTCACACCGGCATTGCGCAAATATCTGGCAGAAAAAGGGTTCGACCCGCAAATGGGCGCGCGCCCGATGCACCGCCTGATTCAGGAAAAAATCCGCAAACCGCTCGCCGACGAACTCCTGTTCGGCAAACTCGCCGAAGGCGGCTTTGTATTGATAGATTGGGATGCGGCAAAAGAAGAAGCCGTGTTGAAGTTTAAGAAAAGCAAGGTCAAACCTGAAACAGAAACTGTTTAACCAACTGAAACATAAAAAGCCGTCTGAAATTTCAGACGGCCTTTTTATTTCAATCAAAAATCTGATTTACAAAACGGATTTAACAGTGGCAACCACATTGTCTACGGTAAAGCCGAATTCTTTGAACAGCAAGTCAGCAGGTGCAGACTCACCAAAGCGGTTGATACCGACCACTGCGCCGTTCAAACCGACGTATTTATACCAACCGTCGGCATGTCCGGCTTCTACGGCTACGCGTGGCAAGCCTTCCGGCAGAACCGCGGCTTTATAGGCAGCATCTTGGCGGTCGAATACATTGGTAGAAGGCATGGAAACAACGCGCACGGCAATACCTTGTTCTGCCAATACTTTTTGCGCTTCCAGAGCCAATTCAACTTCAGAACCGGTAGCAATTACAACAGCCTGTGCATTGCCTTGAGCTTCACTGATTACATAAGCACCGCGTTTGATGTCGTTTAGCTGTTGCTCATCACGCGCTTGGAATTTCAGGTTTTGACGGCTGAAAATCAGGCTGGACGGATGATCGGCCGCTTTAACAGCTTCAGACCACGCTACCAAAGATTCAACGGTATCGCATGGACGCCATACATCCATATTTGGAATCAGGCGCAGAGTGGCAGTTTGCTCGATAGGTTGGTGGGTCGGACCGTCTTCGCCCAAACCGATGGAATCGTGGGTGAACACAAATACAGGGTTGATTTTCATCAGCGAAGCCATACGTAAGGCATTACGCTCGTATTCGCTGAACATCAGGAAAGTCGCGCCGAATGGTTTAACACCGCCATGCAGGGTAAGGCCGTTCATGATTGCGCCCATGCCGAACTCGCGCACACCGTAGTGAATATAGTTACCGCCGTGTTCGCGGGTAACGGAAACGCTGTTTGACCAGTCAGTCAAGTTAGACGGGGTCAAGTCGGCAGAACCGCCCACCAATTCAGGCAGCTCTTTAGCCAAGATTTCGATGCTGTTTTGACTGGCTTTACGGGTGGCGATGGTTTCGGCTTTGGCGCACACTTCTTTCAATGCGGTTTGAACGTATGCATCGAAATTGTCCGGCAGTTTTTTATCCATGCGGCGCACGAATTCTGCAGCTTCGGCAGGATATTTGGCTTGATATTGAGCGAAGAGTTCGTTCCATTCGGCCTCAAGTTTCGCGCCTTTTTCTTTTGCATCCCATGCTGCATAGATTTCTTGAGGGATTTCAAACGCAGGATAAGCCCAACCCAAATGTTTGCGCGTGGCTTCGATCTCATCCGCACCCAAAGGCGCACCGTGGGTTTTGTGACTGCCTTCTTTGTTGGCACTGCCTTTACCGATTAAGGTTTTGCAGCAAATCAGGGAAGGTTTGCCGGTTTCGGCTTTGGCCGCTTCAATGGCCGTCTGAATGGCATCAGTGTCATGACCATTGACATTTGGAATCACATGCCAGCCGTAGCTTTCAAAACGTTGCGGAATGTTTTCGGTAAACCAGCCGTCCACTTTACCGTCGATGGAAATATTGTTGTCATCATATAAAACAATCAGTTTACCCAAGCCCAAAGTACCGGCAAGCGAGCAGGCTTCGTGCGACACGCCTTCCATCATGCAGCCGTCGCCCATGAAGACGTAGGTGTGGTGGTCAACGATGTTCAAGCCGTCTTTATTGAATTCGGCAGCCAAGATTTTTTCGGCCAAAGCCATACCCACTGCGTTGGCAATACCTTGTCCCAATGGGCCGGTCGTGGTTTCCACGCCGTCGGTGTAGCCGTATTCCGGATGGCCGGGGGTTTTGCTGTGCAGTTGGCGGAAGTTTTTCAGGTCATCAATGGAAACGTTATAGCCGGTCAGGTGCAACAGGCTGTAAAGAATCATGGAAGCATGACCATTGGAGAGGACAAAACGGTCGCGGTTGTAGAATTTCGGATTGGCCGGATTATGATTGAGGAACTTCGTCCACAATACTTCCGCCATTTCCGCCATACCCATAGGCGCACCCGGGTGGCCGGAGTTGGCTTTTTGTACGGCATCGACTGAGAGGAAACGGATTGCGTTTGCCAGTTGAGACATGGTTTGACCTTCCTTGGACAAGATTGGAAATATGAAAAAGTGTGCCGATTATCGCCTGAATCAGCCGTGCTTTCAAGAATAGCCTTTGATATTTGCATTGTCAGACGGCATGATTTCCAATAGGCCGTCTGAAACGGACAGGATAGATGATATTAACTGTTATTTCGTTTTGAAACAGTGCTTTATATATTTTTATCGTGTAAATAGCAAATCACTATAAGTTTGCATACAGGCTGATTCGTAAACCTTTGAATACTGCCCTTTTCAGACGGCCCTACATCAAACGGCCACAAGGAATCCATCGTTAAGACGAAGTCCCTCTTTTGCTTTGAATAGAGTCAAATGGTATGATTTGTATGCACGCGAAAGGCCGTCTGAAAATATTCACATCAAACTACTACCATGACAACAGGCTTGTGTGCACTTCATCAAGGAACACTGAAATGTCACCAGAAAACCAAACTGAAAACACCACACCCTCAACAGAAAAAACAGCAAAAGCCACTCCGCCCAAACCTTCCAAACCCAAATCCAGCGTAATTCAAATTCATCCCGAAGGCGAACGCATCCATCCGAAAAAAGCAGAAGGACGCTTTGCCAAACTGCGTATCGCCGCCGTATTGGCGACCCAGTTTGTATTTTACGTAATTCCATGGTTTAACTGGAGTGGCCGTCAGGCTGTCTTGTTCAACATTCCAGATCGCCATTTCTATATTTTCGGCCTGTCACTGGGCATGGGCGATTTGATTTACCTTGCCTTGCTGCTGATGATTTGTGCTTTCGGCCTGTTTTGGTGGACAACCATTGCCGGTCGTCTGTGGTGCGGCTACTCTTGCCCGCAAACGGTTTACACCGAAATCATGCTTTGGATCGACAACTTGGTTGAAGGCGACCGCAACAAACGTTTAAAACTGGAAAAATCGCCTTGGAACTTTACTAAAATCCGCATTAAAGTCACCAAATACCTACTGATTTTCCTTGTCTGTGCATGGACAGGTATAACTTTTGCAGGCTGGTTTGTCCCTATCCGCCAGTTTGTTCCCGATTTATTCACCGGAGCAGCAGGCGGCGGCGCAATGTTTGCTGCAGCGTTTTATGGATTCATGACCTTCTTCTTTGCCCACATTATGCGCGAAAAAGTGTGCCTGCATATGTGCCCATATGCACGCTTCCAAAGTGCAATGTTTGACAAAGACACGCTGATTATTTCCTACGATACCGAACGTGGCGAACCTCGCGGTGCACGCAAAAAAACCGCCAACAAAGAAGACAGCGGCTTGGGCGACTGCATCAACTGCACCATGTGTGTACAAGTCTGCCCCGTCGGTATCGACATCCGCGACGGTCTGCAATACCAATGCATCGGTTGTGCAGCCTGTATCGATGCTTGTGATGAAATCATGGACAAAATGGGTTATCCGCGCGGTCTGATCCGTTACACCACCGAAGGCGCAATGGAGCATGAATACCCTGAAAGTGACATCAAAAAACGCCTGAAACGCCCTCGCGTTGCAGGTTATGGTGCAGTATTGTTTGTGGTTATTATTGCTTTCTTAACCGGTATTGCCACCCGCAAAATGGTCGAAGTGGATATTCTGAAAGACCGCGGCGTGATGGTGCGTGAAAACAGCCAAGGCTGGTTGGAAAATGCCTACAACCTGCGCATCATTAATAAGAGTGAACATGAACAGACTGTTACTGCAACAGTCAAAGGTTTTGATGATATCACCTTGACCGGCTTACCAGAAAACGGTATTAAAATTGCGCCACGCGAAACCGTGACTATTCCGGTTCAAGTGTCCACCCTCCCTGAGTACGCCGAAAAAGGCAGTCAGCCGATTGAATTTACCTTCACATATCGTGAAACCGATGCCGCTGATGCCGAACCGACTGTCCTGAATGAAAAAGCAACCTTTATTGGAGAATAACAACGGTGTCCCAACCCAATCCCACTAAGCCTTGGTATAAACACATTTGGCCTTGGGTGCTGATGGCAGGTCCCATCTTTGTCGTTATCGCCAGCGTGTCTATGTTCTTCGTCGCAAAAGAACATACGACGGACTTGGTTTCCGACGATTACTATAAAGACGGCAAACACATCGAAATCCAGCTTCACCGCGATGAAGAAGCCGTTAAACGGCAGATTCAGGTGCAGGTTTTAATCAGTCCGGACATGAATGCCGCCAAAGTATTCGTCAGCGGACAATTCGATCCCAAACAGCCATTAAACCTGCTGCTGATGCACCCGACACGCAAAGCTGACGACCAAACCGTCAAGCTGCGCGCCGTAACTGCCGAACCGCAAAACGGCCGTATGGAATACGAAGCCGTCTTTAAGCCTTTACGCCAAACCAACCATTGGTACTTGCGAGTTGAAGATACCTCAGGCGTGTGGCGTGTTGAAAACAAATGGATAGTCAGCCAAGGCAACGCAGTCAATCTGACGCCTATGGACAAATTGTTCGACAACGGCAAACAAGCCGCTTCAGAAGAACAATAAATCCCATGTCAGGCCGTCTGAAACCTTTCAGACGGCCTGAAAATCTTTATATCCTCTATCATTCTTTAAAATATGATTTTTTCCAATTGGCGCAGACTGACAGAAAATGAAGTCCGTATGGCAAAACAAGTTTTTGCGGACAGCATAAACTTCCACCGCATCAAAATATATTGCGGCATTCCACTTATACCCAACCCCAATACCGCTATCGCCCCCAATGGAAATATATATTTCCCGCGCAAACACTGCCCTGATGATTTCACTCAAGCCGGCATCGCCTATAAAATCTGGCTGATTCATGAGCTGACACACGTCTGGCAACACCAGCGCGGTCACAAAGTTTGGTTATCCGGTTTATTCATTATGCTCAAAGGCGGATATAGGAAACGCAAAGCTTACGCCTATCCCATGCCTTTGCCTCACTTCAACCAACTCAATATTGAGCAGCAGGCCGACCTCGTTGCCCACTATTTTGCAGCCACTTACCTGTCCAAAAACATTTATACCCCTCAACAACCCATTTTTCAGACGGCCTTAACAGACTTTCTTCACAACCCGAATAACAAAGCCCTTTGCCCACGTTACTTGTCGGCAAAAAAACAACACTCAAAAAAGCCCAGTAAGCAAATAAGCTATAATGGACAATCCGACACATCGTCCAAAAGGTCACAAACCATGCCTTGGAACATACCTATTTTACTTACCTGGATGCGCGTCCTATTAATCCCCGTGTTTACCATCCTATTCTATTTACCGAACACATGGATTCAACCACAAACCGTCAACTGGACAGCCGCTATCATCTTTGCACTTGCAGCTATTACAGACTGGTTTGACGGCTTTTTAGCACGTCGCTGGAAACAAACCTCCGACTTTGGCGCATTCCTCGACCCCGTTGCCGACAAACTCATGGTTGCCGTTGCCCTACTCCTGCTCGTCAGCCTTGGCAGAACATACGCTATCTTCGCCATGATTATTATTGGCCGAGAAATTACCATTTCCGCCCTGCGCGAATGGATGGCACAAATGGGCAAACGCGGCAGCGTTGCAGTGGCCACTATCGGCAAATTCAAAACCACTGCCCAAATGATCGCCATCTTCCTTTTACTTATCGGCACAGACAAATATAACGACCCTTTCTATCTCATTGGTAACATATTGATGTTTATAGCATCTGTATTGACCATCTGGTCCATGTGCTACTACCTGAAAATGGCATGGAAAGAATTCAAATAAAATTTTTAAAAAAATAAAAACAAAACACTTGACGCACACGATTAAATCCATAATAATTGCGTCTTCTTCGATATACGAAGCAACAAATATCAGAGCGGGAATAGCTCAGTTGGTAGAGCGCAACCTTGCCAAGGTTGAGGTCGCGAGTTCGAGACTCGTTTCCCGCTCCAT
>NZ_JBQCUX010000008.1:11257-112849 GCF_051962875.1 Neisseria sp. P0007.S010
CGGGAATAGCTCAGTTGGTAGAGCGCAACCTTGCCAAGGTTGAGGTCGCGAGTTCGAGACTCGTTTCCCGCTCCATTAAATCATGCATCCGAATACGCGGGAATAGCTCAGTTGGTAGAGCGCAACCTTGCCAAGGTTGAGGTCGCGAGTTCGAGACTCGTTTCCCGCTCCAGTTTCAATACTACAAACACTCCAAAGTAGTTTATTTGGCGAGATAGCAAAGTGGTTATGCAGCGGATTGCAAATCCGTCTACGCCGGTTCGATTCCGACTCTCGCCTCCATCCCTTTCATGGCGGGGTGGCAGAGTGTTTATGCTATAAGGGGTGCAACCCTTATACAGGCCGGTTCAAATCCGCGCCCCCGCCTCCAATTTATCAATTTATTGTCTACGCCCGGGTGGTGAAATAGGTAGACACAACGGACTTAAAATCCGTCGGCCCTAAACCGGCCGTGCCGGTTCGATTCCGGCTCCGGGCACCAATAAATATCTGAACTTATTGAAAAACCTAAGATTCTAAATTTCTAATTGACAGCTTATTTGTAAGTCTGTCTTTTTTGTTTGTGCCTGATTTGTGTCTAACTTGCCCCATTTGTGTCAAATGTGACAAGCTCGTGCAAAACTTGAGCATGTTGATGAAGATGCTCAGGAGCCAAATGTGCGTATCTCTGCACCATCCTTAACGTCTTCCAACCACCCATTTCTTGCAACACTCTCCGCTGAACTAACCAACTTGCCCAAGTGTGCCTTAAATCGTGCCAAATAAAGTCTTCTATTTCTGCCAGTTCTAACGTCTTCTTCCAATATCGGCTGTTAATGCCGCTAATTGGTTTATTCCACTTATTCACAAAAACAAATTTCTTATGCTTGCCTATCTGCCGCTTTAATACTTCAACAGCAGTATCATTCAAAGCAACACCCAGTACATTTCCAGCTTTCATTTCATCAGGATGATACCAACAGACCTTCCTATCTAAATCAACCTGATTCCATGTCAAACCCAAACCATTTGCCTGTCGCAAGCCGGTATTTATACTAAATAATTAATTATCATATCAATACTCAAAATTGAAAATGTTTGAAGGTAGTAAAATTGACTTTTCCTCCTTTTTATATTTGCCTATCAATATACCTTTTTGGACAACTACGCTTTATGGCCCGCTGGCTCGATGGCATTAAACAAAGGCCGTCTGAAACGGTTTTTCTATTTTCAGACGGCCTTTTGAATTCATACAAGCTATGGCTTGGCTTGCTTATATTTATAATTGGCTAAATTTCCAATAATCTCGTCCTTCAATTTTCCAGTAACAGAATTCGTCCGGTATTAAATACCCAAAATCCATTGCCTTTGAAAACCAGCCATCATAGACATAATCTTCATGACATCTGTCCCAATCCATATGCAGATACACTTCCGTATCAAAATTGATATAGAACAAAGGCAGCCTCGAAGAAATCTGATTGATTTTTAAGAAATCACTTTGCTGGCCAGAGTCTGAGATAGGATCATTGTACGACAGCTTGTTCTCGACAACGGAATATAACCTTACCGCTTCATCAGAAGTAAACCCCTGAAACATCAGTTCCTTCAATTCATCTTTTTTTAATACAATGACTGAATCTGATTGAAGATAGCTTTCAAAATTGTCCTTTGTTAACTGCCAGATACCGTTTCGGTAATAATAACTATTCATTTCATCCTGATATTGTTCTAACGTAATATTACCGTTTTTAAAATCCAAATCTAGATCTAATTTCATGTTTAATATGAAATTTTCTTTATAATCAATCAAATAATATATCTTTTTCTTATAGACAAAAATAGATATGCATTGAGTATATTGAAAGATGGCATTTAATAATTCAGATTTAAATTTCTCAATTTTTTCCATATTTGACAAATTCCTTAATAACTTTATCTTCAGCAAGTCGTAGCCCACATTAAATCTGCAGCGAAGGTGTGCGCGGTACGCACGCGGGCTTTGAGTGTGATAAAAAAGATCGTCTGAAACATTTTTCCAGCTTTCAGACGACCTTTTGCCAAATATTATCGGCAGCGGCTCAATGCCAACTTTAAACCTGCTCCTATTTCTTCAGGACTGTTATCCAATGATAAAATTACATCGTCTGCATCAATGGCATCCCACGCTTCCAGCTTGACATGGCGGCTCGGGCTGATTTTCAGGCAGCCGTTGTGCAGCCAAATATCCACGCTCATCATGTTTTTAAATAGGGCGCGTCTGGTTTTATAGCCCAAGTTCCCGCATAGGTTGGCAACCCAATCCTCATAACGTGGTTTAAAACTTTCCTGTTTTAAAAAATCAATACGTTCAGCTTCGTTGTCTAACGTCCTGCTGTTCGCCAATGCTTGTAAGACTGTCGTGCCTAAAGTTCCATTGTCGATATCCAATGGCAGGATATGGGGGGGATATAGGTGGTCTATTGCCGTTAACCCCAAACCTGAACATGTTTGAACAATCAGAGCTTCTTCATTAGCATAAAAAACTGCCCAATAATTTTGATCCTGTTTAAAAATCATTATTTGATCTCCGTAATTTTGACTGTAATGTTTTGACTCTTGCCATACTCTACCACACGTTGTAACTGCAATCTTTACTCCTTATTAGTTTGTGCGGGTATGGCCAGATGGATTTCGCGCTGTTTGATCATGTCGTCCCTTAATGTCATACCCGAAAGGCTATGACGTTCAAAATTTGTCGTCTTAGAGTTGTCTCTACACCGCTTCGGATGGTGGTTTTGCCGGCCGGGCTGCCGATATGGGTGTGGCGGCGGGTTGCTTTTGTCTGATTGCTGTGGTGGCTTGTTGAAAGAAAGGCCGTCTGAAACCGTATTTGTTGTTTCAGACGGCCTCTTAGCTCAAACCTTGAGAACCGCATGCGTGCGTTCCGCACACATCCTACTTGTTGAGTTTAGGTTTCATATGGGCTACAGCTTGCTTAACGCTCTATCGGCTTGGGTTGTGGCAAACATACTCCAAGCCATATCAGAACTCCCTGCTCCCCAAACGAGTCCTAATCCTGAATCCTAGGCGGTAATGACGACGGATAGTTTTACAAAAGTTTCGGCCTACAATTTATAGGTTTATAATAATAAAAATATCCATCAAAAAAATGTGATTTTTCTTTTTTTAAAAGTTGCATCTTGCCATTCTTGTAATCACATTCGTAATATTCAACATTTTTCAAATCTGAATCAAATAGATATTGAGGTAAAACATTCCCTTCCCTATCTAGTTCTATTAATTCCTCAAAAACTATCTTACTTTTATGATAAAAAACAATTTTTTGGAAATCTGTATTAATTATATACAGTTTTACATAATCCCAATTAAAATTCGTTATATCACTAATTAAGAATTCTTTTTTATTATAATTAAAACTTATTTTTCTTATTACATTCTTTTCAAATATAAAGAAAATAACAATAGTGATTAATAAAGAAAATATATAAAGTATATTTTTATTCATCTTTTATCTTCTCCATTGTCTGGCTGAAATTTGTGCTCTAATTTGTTTTCTCCTCTGCTGAATTTTAAATCCGGCACCAGTATTATCTAAGTGAATCAATATATTGCTTGTATTTTGGTAATCTTTTTCAGATAATCTTTTTCTTACAACATCATAATTTCCATTACTGTTTCTTTCTGCTTGATAAAAACCATTATTTTTATAAGTTTCCAGAATTAATCCAACTAACTCTTTTGTGTTTAACCTATTGGTATTTAATGCTATTTCTCTTCCTATTTCGTTATTTAGTTGATCAATAATTTCATCTGCTTTATCTAATGAAAGATTACGTCTTATAGAATAATTAATTTTTTCCCCACTTTCATGACTATTTCCTACTTTAACAGCAATATCTTTGCCAAATTCTCGTGTGATGATTGCTTGCCATAAAACGTGCCTGAATGCATTGCCAACTCCACCTTCACCACCAAATTCACTATTAGGAAATAAATTTAATTGAAAAGTTGAAGTAATTGTTGAAATATTAGGCTCTAATGTAGAGCCAGGATCTTTATGTACAGATCCAATTGCAATAGCAATTCTAGGGTGCCTAAGAGCAAATTTCACTTGCTCTACAGTATCATTGTATTTGTTGTTTCAGACGACCCTCTTGGCTTAAACCCTGAGAACTGCATGCGTACGTTCCGTACACATGCTACTTGTTGAGTTTAAGTTTTATATGGGTTACGGCTTGCTTAATTGGCTTTGGGGAGTTTTAAGCCTGTGTACGTAATGTAATTAGGGTTTACTTACTCTAAAATATAATTAAATTTTTCTTCGAATCCATAATCCTCATCTTGTTTCTTAACTCTTTCTAGAACCTTTACTATTTCAATAAATATATTTTCTAATTGATTTTTTGAGAACATAGCATCTTTCCATACCAAAGTAATCGGTCGTTCTAAATTTGTGCTTAATAAATCCCACAGAGCATCAAGATTGTTCCCATAATAATCATGTATAGAAAATATTTTTGAAATTTGATTATGAAAATCTTGTTCCGTATAAATTTTACTGCCGATAATCTCTAATTGCATAAGTTATACTCCTATTTCCAAGTTCCAATTTGTATTGCAGAGATATAATGATCAGTTGTTATATAGCAATCCATCATTGGAATATAACAATCTAGTACCAGCCTGATTCGATCTTGACATAGTGTTTATTAAGCTAATGTTCGCTTCATACCATATCCTACCCTGTTTAGCAGGTAAAATATTTGTAGAATTTACAAAATATCTCCCCTATGTTGCCTATATGGATGTGGAGGTAGGCTGCTTTTGTCTGATTGCTGTGGCAACTTATTAAAAGAAAGGTATTTGTTGTTTCAGACGGCCTTTTGGCTCAAACCTTGAGAACCGCATGCGTGCGTTCTGCACACATGCTACTTGTTGAGTTTAAGTTTTATATGGGCTATGGTTTGCATTTCCAAATGCGCTTGTTATTTAAAAAAAGAAAAATAAACCTGTCTGTTTGGAAATAGCCAGCTGAGTTAAAAATAAAATATTTTGATATATTCTAAGAGGGATATCTGTCAATGCCTGATGGGAATTATCTTGTAAAAAATTTTTTAGAATAATTAATTTTCTTAAATCAATTATTTTTTCATCCTCATAATCATCTATATATGTATCTATTATCTCATTTATTTTATCGAAGAAATTTTTCTCAAATAACAAATTAACCTATTGTTTTGAAAGTTTAAATACATATAGTTCATTATCATCAGCTTGATCGTAATCTAATTTTTTCATGGCTTCAACACTTAAAGGGACAACTATCTGTTTCATATCAATGACTCCTTATCTTAAAATGTGTTATTTCATTATATTCAGCTTGAGTGCGTCCCTGCTGCTTACCATTCGTATTAATTTTAGGGGCTTTACTAGATTAGCAGATATGCTACCCTTGAAATATGATGATAACACGCTGAAAATTAAAGAAAAAAGTACAGAGGGATAATCTAGTACAGCCCCTAAATATAAATAGACTAAAAAACTTCCAGTCATTTTTATTTTACTGGTTATAGCATCGTCTCATTTCATCTATTCACACCTATAATATCTCAACAGCTTTTACAAATACTCCAGCAGATCCACTGCTACCCTACTAAGCCTTTTTGAAACCTTTGTTGTAAAAAACGCTATTTCCATTCTTATCGAATAAAGGCAAATTTATAATTTTAAAGCCTCCCAAAATGATGAGGCCGTCTGAAAATCCTTTTTCAGACGGCCTTTCTTCATTTAAGCCAAGAAGGATTAAACCAAGTTTTCCAGCATCCATTTAACGTAACGGCTGACGCCTTGTTTTACATCCAAGAATTCTTCTTTATACCCGGCTTCGCGCAGCTTGGTGATATCCGCTTGAGTAAAGCTCTGATATTTGCCTTTAAGCGCATCTGGGAATGGGATATAACGGATAAGTTCTTCTTCAACCAACTCTTTCAAACTCATTTCAGGCTTGCCTTCGGCTGCACGGCAGGCGTTGACGGTGGCAGCGGCAAGATCGTTAAACTGTTGGCTGCGGCCTGTGCCAAGATTGAAGATGCCTGAAAGCTCGGGATGATCGAAGAAGTAAAGGTTAACTTTGGCAACGTCTTCTACGCTGACAAAATCGCGTGTTTGCTCGCCGTTGCCGTAGCCGTCATTGGCGCCGAATAGGTTGACATAACCATGCTCGCGGTATTGGTGGAAATGATGGAAGGCGACTGATGCCATACGCCCTTTGTGCTGTTCCTGTTGTCCGTAAACATTGAAGTAGCGGAAGCCGACAACTTGGGCGGTCAAACCTTCTTTCATGCGGCGGCGCAATACTTGGTCAAACAAGAATTTAGAGTAGCCATATACATTGAGCGGTTTTTCCAGTTCGCGCTCTTCTCGGAAGATTTCGCCCTTGCCATATACGGCAGCGCTGGAAGCATAAAGGAACGGAATACGTTCATCCTGACACCAGTCCAAGAGATCAAGCGTGTATTGGTAGTTATTGTCCATCATATAAAGGCCGTCATGATTCATGGTATCGGAACATGCGCCTTGATGGAAAACGGCTTCGATATCGTCGTAAGGCAGAAGATGGCCGCGCACTTGGCGGATAAATTCGTGTTTATCGAGATAGTGGGCAATTTCACACTCGGCAAGGTTTTTAAATTTTTCGCCTTTACTCAAATTGTCGACGGCAACAATGTCGGTAATACCGCGCTGGTTAAGTGCTTTGACGATGTTGCTGCCGATAAAGCCGGCCGCGCCTGTTACGATAATGGTCATAATGAATTTCCTTTATTTTGATTTTTCAGACGGCCTTGAAGAAATCATGCCGTCTGAAAATAAAAACTTGTCTGTCTGGATTATATTCCAACTCTATTTTCAGACGACATTTAGAATTTTAAGGCCGTCTGAAACAATCATTATTGCTCTTCCAATGCCTTATTCAACTCTGAAAACGAGCAAACCGCCGTACCAAGTTTCGCCACGACAACGCCCGCTGCCGTATTAGCAAGGTGCATCGCTTCGGGCATGGTATAACCAGCGGCCAACCCTAAGCCCACTCCGGCAATAACGGTATCGCCCGCACCGGATACATCATAGACTTCTTGGGCCCGTGTAGGCTGATAAATCGGCTCACCCTCATTGAACAGGGTCATACCCTCTTCGCTTCGGGTTAGCAAAATAGCGGTCAAGTCGAGATGGCGGCGCAGATTTTGGGCTTTCTCGGTCAAGTCGTTTTCGTTTTTCCAGCTGCCCACCACTTCTTTCAATTCTGCACGATTCGGCGTAATCAGCGTAGCGCCGGCATATTTTTCGTAATCGTCGCCTTTGGGGTCGATTAAAACAGGTTTACCGGCCTGTTTCGCCCAATCGATCATATCGGAAATATGCGACAGGCCACCCTTGCCGTAATCTGAAAAAATAATGGCATCGTATTCAGGCAACACTTCGCGGTATTGATGCTTGATTTGTTCCAATACCTCACGATGCGGCGGCTCCTCAAAATCAAGTCGGATAAGCTGCTGATTCCGGGCAACAACGCGCAATTTGACAGTAGTCGCAATTTGCTTGTCGCGCATCAGATAGGAAGAAACGCCGTCTTGCACCATCAATGCGTCCAGCGCATCTGCAGCTTCATCATCGCCGGTAACGGACAACAGCCCCACTTTACCGCCTAATGAGGCGATATTGCGGGCAACGTTTGCTGCCCCACCCGCGCGTTGGTCGATACGGGAAATTTTCGCCACCGGCACAGGGGCCTCAGGAGAAATACGGGATACATCGCCAAACCAATAGCGGTCGAGCATCACATCGCCGACGACAAGGACTTTGGCTTGTGCAAAACGTGATTTTAGGGTTTCTTGTTGGAACTTGGTGGACATATTGCCTCCGTTGTGTTTTTTTCAGATGGCCTCAACCTGTAAGGTCGCCTGAAAATCAGTTTGCTTCAAGGTTTACCACGCGGTTCACTTCACGCAATACGGCTACCGGATCGGCAGCTTTGGTTACCGGACGCCCCATTACCAAATAGGTTGAACCGGCAGCCAATGCTTCGGCCGGTGTCATAATACGGCGTTGGTCGTCATTATTGCCGGCAACGTCCAAGCGGATGCCCGGTGTTACCAAGACAAAATCCTGTCCCAATTCACGGCGCAATGGTGCGGCTTCTTGAGCGGAACATACCACGCCGTCCAAGCCTGAACTTTGCGCCAGTTTCGCCAAGCGGATGACTTGTTCTTCAGGGGCGATGTTCAAACCGATTTCTGCCAAGTCGCTTTGTTCCATGCTGGTCAACACGGTTACGCCGATCAAAAGCGGCTTGGTTTGATATCCGGCAACGGCTTCTGCTGCGGCTTCCATCATGCGGCGGCCACCGGAGGCGTGCATATCGACCATCCAAACGCCCATATCGGCAGCAACTTTACAGGCCTGAGCAACTGTGTGGGGAATATCGTGATATTTCAAATCGAGGAAAAGTTTGAAACCTTGATTGATTAAGCTTTCTGCCAAATTACGGCCAGTTGCGGTAAACAGCTCTTTGCCGATTTTGATTTGACACAATGCTGGGTCAAGATTGCGGACAAATCCGAGCGTATCTTTTTCGTTGGCAAAATCAAGGGCGACGATGACGGGAGTACGTTGTTGCTGAGTTTGGAAGTCGGAGATCAAGGGATTCATAAGATGCCTGCGGATAAACGGTTATAGCTTCGATTTTAACAGCTTTTGTACACAAAAGGCCGTCTGAAAATATTTTTTCAGACGGCCTCATGATTTTACTTTGGCAAAACTTATTTGCCCAAACCTTTCAATACTTCGGCTTTCACGGCTTCTACTGCTTGGGTGCCGTCAACTTTGATGTATTTCGGCGCGTGTTCGCCTTCCAGTTTGCTGTAGAAATCAACCAAAACTTCGGTTTGCTCGTGGTAAACGGCAAGGCGTTTTTTCACGGTTTCTTCTTTGTCGTCGTCGCGTTGAATCAAGTCTTCGCCGGTTACGTCGTCTTTGCCTTCGACTTTAGGCGGATTGTAGGTAACGTGGTAAGTACGGCCGGAGGCCAAATGCACGCGGCGGCCGCTCATGCGGTCGACAATCACGCTGTCAGGTACATCGATTTCAACCACGGCATCCAAATCCACACCAGCTTCAACCATGGCTTCGGCTTGTGCCAATGTACGTGGGAAACCGTCAAACAGGAAACCGTTTTTGCAGTCGTCTTGGGCAATACGCTCTTTAACCATGCCGATAATGATGTCGTCGCGCACCAAACCGCCTTCATCAATGATTTTTTTTGCTTCCAAACCCAACGGAGTGCCTGCTTTGATGGCTGCGCGGAGCATGTCGCCGGTAGAGATTTGAGGAATGCCGAATGCAGCAGTGATGAATTGAGCCTGTGTGCCTTTGCCGGCGCCTGGTGCGCCCAACAATAATACTTTCATGATGAGTCCTTTTGGTTGACGGATTTAATGTTCAGATAATTTTACACGGCTTGTGTTTATCGTTCAAAACTTCAGACGGCCTCTTTCGGGCCGAAATGCTTCCATGCATCGTCGCGCATTCCGATAAACCATGCGTCTTCAGGGAATCGCTCTATCGCGTCTTTCAAAGTGGAAAGCAAGTTTTGCGATAAGGCTTTCGCCAAATATTCTTCCTCATTGGCTTCGGCCGCTTTGTCAGGCTGCTGCGCCAAACCGATTGCACGGGTTTGATGGCCATGAGCCAAATAGTTGAGCGCAATGATTTTTTGTGCCCAAAGCTGAGGAATATCGGGATTGTCTTGCAGCAATACCGACAAAATCGATACGGCAACAGTCAAGCGCCCGCCGTTCATACGCAAGTCCAACGACTGGTTAGGCGGCAAAGTGCTGAGCATTTCTGCCATGCGGAACCAGAACTCGCCGCTGGCCTGCTCCGGCGCTTCTATTTTCAGCATGTCATAGTTGAATTCTTGCTCATCTTCTCTTACCAGCTTCGCCACGTCGGCAAGCAATTTTTGTTCTTCACGGCTCAAATGGCGGAAATCATTCATGTCTTTTCCTTTCAGACGGCCTCGAACACAGCCCTTACCCTGTCCAAATCTTCCTGCGTATCCACACCGGCAGCAGGCGCTTCTTGGGTGATTTCAACAGCAATCGGATAACCGTGCCACAGGACGCGCAACTGTTCCAGCGATTCGATGGTTTCCAAAGGAGAAACATCCATTTCCGAATAGCGTTGCAGGAAACCTGCACGATAGGCATAAATGCCGATATGGCGCAAAACGGCTGTTTCGGAAGGCAATTCACGTTTTTCGGCACGCATCACATCGCGCGGATAAGGAATCGGGGCGCGGCTGAAATAGATGGCGTTGCGGTTTTTATCGAGGATGACTTTGACGACATTGGGATTCATAAACTCGTCAAAATCGTGCAATTCGTGAGCGGCGGTTGCCATTTGCACATTATTTTCAACCAAAACTTCCGCCGTACGGTTGATGAGCTCGGGATCGATTAAAGGCTCGTCGCCTTGTACGTTCACAACAATCAGGTGCTGCGGCAGTTTCAGCGTATTGGCCGCTTCGGCAAGGCGCGTTGTACCGCTTTCATGTTGATTGGAAGTCATGACCACTTCGACGCCATGCGCCTGACAGGCCGTCTGAATATCGGGATGGTCGGTGGCAACGACAACACGCGCAGCCTCGCTTTTTGCCGCCTGTTCGGCGACGCGTACAACCATCGGTTTACCGTGAATATCGGCCAAAGCCTTACCCGGCAGACGTGAAGAATCCAGCCGCGCCGGAATCAATACGACAAATTCGGTCATGCTTTCAGTTCCTCTTCGCTCAACGCTCGTGCTTCGTTTTCCAACATATAAGGGATGCCGTCACGAATTGGATAAGCCAGCTTCGCCTGACGGCTCCACAATTCCTGTTTGTCTTGATGGTATTCGAGTTTGCCTTTGGTCACAGGACAAACGAGGATGTCTAAGAATTTTTTTTCCATGGGGTTTCTTTCGGGTTTGATGGTTTTAGCGAAGCTCGCTTCGCTCGTTTTGGCGAAACTTGCTTCGCTCGTTTTCAGACGACCTCAAGCGGCATTATTTTTTCCGTGCCGGTTTTTGGGGTTGCGTTGAGCAGGCTGGGGCAGGATTTTTGCCGCCACACATAATCTGATGAATTTCTCGAGTTAATTCTTTGTTATAACCTGATTTTTCATATTTTTCATTAATGATGTTTATCATCGGGCCCATCGTTGTCTCAAGATAGCGTGGCATTTTATCGAGTATCGATTGCCCCACTGTCGTACCGTAAAAGTCAATCAATGCGTTGACTTCTTCCTGAGTATAAACCGTCTTTATGCCATCCAACGTCGCTTTATGTAACTGGGCATGTACTTGCGGTGTATTAATTTCAGCAATCAATTGAGTTGTATATTTCTTTAAGACCGCTTCCAACTGAGGACGTTTGTCTTCCGGCGCATTTTTCAAAAAATCCTGTACCTTTGGATCAGAGAGCACAATACCCTCGACACTTTGGAAGGTCTGATCCAACAGAGCATCCATCTTCTGTACTTGATACAAACGCTCCAGCGACTCATCGCTAGGTGGCGCGGCAAACGCATTGGCACACAAGGCCAAAGCAGCAAAAGGCAACAATAAAGTTTTTAATTTCATTTTTTCTACCTACTTAATAAATATCAATATTTTCAGACGGCCTGCTCATTATTTGGCACATTCCGAAGAATGTTTATTGCCCTTACACAAAATATCGCGCGTTTGCGCCTCAAAAGCGGGCGTATATTTCCTGCTTGCGTTGATATAGTTGTTGCTCATTGTCTTTTTAACAATCTCATCATTCAATTTGTCGAAACGTTCCATCTTTTCAAATGCAGACTTACCAGCCCCATGCTCAAACAATTTTGCCATGCTGTCCACGTCTGCTTGGCTCAGCACATTATCAATATCTCCGCCATGCTGTCTGAGATGATTGACTTTTTTCAAAATACCCTTGCCCCGAGGGGAAGAGAAGAAGCTGTTGAGTACATCGACTTCTTCTTGTGTAAATACTTTCTGTACGGCACGCTTTTCTTCATCCAACCATTGTTTTTTCAACTCAGGGCGGCTCAAATCGTCTTGCATGTTTTTCATATAACGGCTGATGACCGCCTTCATCTGCGCTTTTTGAGCTTTGGGCGTCATCGTTAACAAGCGCTCATTGTCCTCTTTATTCACCATCTCCAAAGAACGTTGCACTTTCTCGCTATAATTACTGCTTATGCCTTGAATCTCCAACCATTTCATTGCAGATTCATCACTTGGTTTAGCAGCCAGGCTTTGGGTGGATACAAATAAAGCTGCGCAAGCAACCAACAAATATTTTAACTTCATGATTTACTCCTATCGCGTAGTTTGAAGATCATCTTTAAAACATCTGTGAAACATCTATAAGCATTTAGATTGAAACATTCGCGGATACGAACGCCGCCAAGTCCGGCTCAATTATCGCATAAACAGGCAAGACCCACACATGATTCAGGCCGTGGCCGTCTGAAAATTTGACCGCATCCTTTTCCGTGATAATCACCACATCTGCGTCCGGCAAATCCGCCGCCGTAATATCTGCATGATCAGGCAAGGCAACGGTTTGTTTTAAAGCGATATTCATGCTTCGCAACGTATTGAAAAAACGCTCCGGCTTGGCGATACCGGCGACGGCGGCGACGGTTTGATTTCCCAAACCTGCCAAATCCAATTTTTCAGACGGCCTGTTCAAACGGTAAATCCACCCTGTTTCAATATGGCTGGCAAACATATTTTCAGACGACCTGAATGTCACATCTGCTTGCCCACCGCTGACGACGACTGCATCAACGGAAGCTAATCGTGACAAAGGTTCGCGCAAACTGCCGTTGGGCAGTAAATCCAAATCCGTCCGACCAGTATCCGCCGCCGGGAATACGGCAATTTCCATATCGCGTTGCAAGGCATAATGTTGCAAGCCGTCGTCGGCCACAATCAATTCAAGCTCCGGATGCGCCGCAAGCAATGCCCTGCCTGCTTCTGCACGGCTGCTGCCTACCGCCGTCGGCGCACCGGTTTGGCGAAACAGCAATAAAGGCTCATCGCCTGCATCTGCCGCGCTGCTGGCTGTATTCAATACATGAACCGCCTTACTCTTGCGCCCGTAACCCCGGCTGATGATGCCGACCTTAACGCCCTTTTCCTGCAAGCCCGACACCAGCGCGGCGACTATCGGCGTTTTCCCTGTTCCGCCTGCATGGATATTACCGACCACCACCACAGGCACAGGCAATTTTTCGCTTTTCAGACGGCCTGAAACAAAATCATCGCGCCGTTTCGCTGCAATTTTGGCAAACAGCTTGGACAATGGTTTTAACAGCAAAGACAAAAACGGATTGGGGGATTGCCAATGGCGTTCGATAATTTGGTGGAGTTTGGGCATACGCACGGCTTTTGAAGCGAAAATCAAACGATAATATAACACAAGCCCGACCAGACAAGGCCGTCTGAACATTCGGCTTTGATAATATTAAAACAAAGGGCGAAAGTTTCATAAAACGAATACAACGAATCGCTCTAAAACCCTTATAATTCAGCTTTCCCAAATTTTTCCTGTTTCGCAATGTCCGAACTCTTCGCACCCTCCTCCATTTCCGTATCCGAGCTCAATGCCCTCGCCAAAGCTTTGCTGGAAGACCATCTCGCAGGCTTGTGGATTGCCGGTGAAGTATCCAACCTGACCCGTGCCGCCAGCGGACATTATTATTTCTCGCTCAAAGACAGCCGCGCGCAGGTGCGTTGCGCGATGTTTAAGGGTGCGGCCATGCGCTTGGCGAAGCCTTTGAAAGAAGGCGACCATATCGAAGTATCAGGGAAAATCAGTATTTATGAAGCGCGGGGGGAATTTCAGATTACGGTAAACGAAGTACGGCTTAAAGGCTTGGGGCAGCTTTACGAAGCCTATGAGCGATTGAAGGCGCAGTTGCAAGCGGAAGGCGCGTTTGCGGCGGAACGCAAGAAACCGTTGCCCGCCCGCCCGCAATGTATCGGCATCGTCACCAGCCTGGCAGCAGCGGCTTTGCGCGATGTTGTGACCACCTTAAACCGCCGCGCGCCCGAAATTCCCGTTATCGTTTATCCGACGCCCGTACAAGGCACAGGCAGCGAGTTGCAAATTGCTCAAGCAATTAAAACCGCTTCGCAACGCGCCGAATGTGACGTGCTGATTGTCTGTCGCGGCGGCGGCAGCATTGAAGACTTGTGGGCGTTTAATGAAGAGCCGGTTGTGCGTGCCATTGAGGCCTGCGCAATTCCCGTTGTCAGCGGCGTAGGACATGAAACCGATTTCACGCTTGCCGATTTCGTCGCCGACGTTCGCGCACCGACACCGACCGGCGCGGCAGAATTGGTCAGCCCCAACCGCCAAGAATCGCTACATCGTCTCGCCCAAGCGCAAGGCCGTCTGAAAACCGTTTTGGAACAACGCTATTTCGATGCCAGCCAAAAACTTGACTGGCTGGCGCGGCAAATCCGTCATCCGCGCCAAAAACTTGACGAGCAACGCGCTTCAATCAGCAAACTGGCGCAAACGCTGTCTTATTCGATGATGCAAAACCTCCGCGCTCACTCCGCCCGTTTCGAACGCCAAACCCAAGCCCTGAAACATTGCCGCCCTGATGTTTCCGTTTACAAAAACAACATCGACCGCTTTCAGACGGCCTTGTCGCATTCCTTCCGCCAGCTGCTTGCCCACCGCCGTCAAAGCCTGACCGCCCAAGCCGCATTACTCGAAGCCGTATCGCCACAGCATATTTTGGAGCGAGGTTTCTCCGTCGTCAAAAATACGCGCGGACAAGTCATCCGCAATGCCGATACGTTGAAACAAGGTCAAAAACTGCACATCACTTTTGCCGACGGCGAAACCGACGTACGCGTGACCAAAGAGCAGGCGCAGGGAGAGTTGTTTGACTGACAAAATAAAGGCCGTCTGAAACCTTATGCCGATAAAGTGAAACTATGTCTGCCTTTTAAAAATCCTTAACCAACCAATGCGGTATAATGCCTCATCTGCACACGCAGCATATACGGAAACATTATGGACAACGCACAAAATACAGAAAATCCGATTCCTCCACGCAACTCCATCCGCAAAAACAGCATTTACCTGCTGCCCAATTCCTTCACCATCGCCGCACTGTTTTGCGCGTTCTTCGCCATTACCCAGTCCATGCACGGACGTTATGAAACGGCGGCAATTGCAGTTTTTCTTTCCATGCTGCTCGACGGTATGGACGGACGCGTTGCCCGCTTGACCAACAGCCAGAGCGCGTTCGGCGAACAGCTCGACAGCCTTGCCGATATGGTCAGCTTCGGCGTAGCGCCTGCCCTGATTGTCTACAAATGGCAGCTTTGGCAGTTTGGCAAAATCGGTTATTCCGTCGCCTTTATCTACTGCGCCTGCGCCGCCCTGCGTTTGGCGCTGTTCAACACGCTTATCGGCAAAGTCGATAAACGCTGGTTTATCGGCGTTCCAAGCCCGACCGCCGCTGCGTTGATTGTCGGCCTGATTTGGGTCAATCACAGCATCGAACGTTTCCCCGGCGTGCATTGGTGGGCATTGGGTATCACCCTGTTTGCCGGCATTTCCATGATTGTGCAGATTCCGTTTTGGAGCTTCAAAGAAATCAACATCCGCCGCCAAGTGCCGTTTATGGGCATGGTGTTGGCCGTGTTGGTATTACTGCTCATCAACTGGAAGCCTTCGCTCGTCCTCTTCCTGTTTTTCCTCGGTTACAGCCTGTCCGGTTATGTGATGGCAGTCATCCGTTGGTTTAAAAAACGCCATAAAACACACAAACACGACAAGGCCGTCTGAAATGTGGTCTTGGGACATCATCCTTGCCCTGCTCGCCGTTGGCAGTGCAGCGGGCTTTATTGCCGGACTGTTCGGCGTAGGCGGCGGCACGTTGATTGTCCCCGTCGTTTTATGGGTATTGCAACTGCAAGGCATAGGCAGCCACCCCTATGCCCAGCATCTCGCCATCGGCACTTCCTTTGCCGTCATGGTGTTTACTACCTTCTCCAGTATGTACGCCCAACATAAAAAGCACGCCATTGATTGGGCGACCGTCCGCCGAATGACGCCGGGCATGATATTCGGCGTCCTCCTCGGCGCAGCAACGGCAAAATATATGCCGACGCTGGCTTTGCAGGTTTTCTTTATTGCATTTCTTGCCTTTATCGCACTCAAAACCCTACGCGATTCCAAACCCACACCTTCACGCACCCTGCCCGCCCTCCCCGGCCTGACAGCTGCGGGCACGCTTTTTGGTGCGGCTTCAAGCTGGGTCGGTATCGGCGGCGGTTCGCTATCCGTTCCATTTCTGCTGTATTGCAACTTTCCGGCGCACCGAGCCATCGGCACATCTTCAGGTTTAGCGTGGCCGATTGCGATTGCCGGCACCATCGGCTATTTTGCCAACGGTTTGCATATTGCCAACCTGCCTGAAGGCGCGGCAGGCTTTATCTATCTTCCGGCCGTGGCCATATTGAGCGTTGCCACCATCCTCTTTGCTCCTCTCGGCGTAAAAACGGCGCACAAGCTGCCCGCCCGAAAACTCAAAATCGCCTTCGGCATTATGTTGCTGCTGATTGCCGCCAAGATGGCTTGGAATTTAATACATTAAATCTTTCTTGTGAAAAAGGCCGTCTGAAATTCTTTCAGACGGCCTTTTTAATTGCAAAACAACAAACTAAATAAAACCTTTTTACCTTACCCGATTTGCCCCATCGCAAATACAGCCAAGCGCCATATCGCCCATCCTGCCACCAACAATCCGGCGCACAAACGAACCATGCGTTTTTGCAGAAAGGTTTTTAACTGCGCTGCAAATATGCCCATCGCAAGCAGGTTCGGCAAGGTCCCCAATGCAAACGCCAGCATATACAGCCCACCATGCAAAGCATTGCCGCTGCCCAAAGCATACAAAGACGCGCTGTACACCAAACCGCAAGGCAGCCAGCCCCAAAGCACGCCCACGCCGAAACAGGCAGGCACTGATTTAATCGGCAGCAATTTGTTCAGCAAAGGATTCAGGCGTTTCCAGATCGGTTTGCCGATGCCTTCGATTTTGGTTGCGGCAGTCGAAATACCGGCAAGATACAGACCGAGCAAAAGCAGCAAGACATTGGCGGCAATATACAAACCGTTTTGAACCGCGCGCGTATCGTCCAAGGAAATGCCGACCTGCCCGACCAAACCGACCAACAGGCCAATGACGACATAGCTGCTGATGCGCCCCAAGTTCAACAATACAATCAGCCCGATTCGGTTTAAATGTGGCGGTAGCTGCAAAGCAAATGCGCTGCTCAATCCGCCGCACATGCCGACGCAATGCGTTCCGCCGAAAAAGCCGAGTAGAAAAAGAGTAAGAAATGTGATTTCTTGATTCATGATTTTTAATGATTCAAACGAATGGATGAGGCCGTCTGAAACTTTTCAGACGGCCCTAAGAATGCAGGACAGGCTTTGCCGCCCATCCTTTTCACGCTTTAGAAAAGCAATTAACTGCGTGCGCGTACGTCAAATGCCTGACGCAAACCTTCGCCGATCATGACCAGCAAAAGCAGCATTACCGTCAGTGTAGCAACGGCAGACATGCCAATCCACCATGCGTCCAAGTTGTCTTTGCCTTGCGCCAGCAACTCACCCAAACTTGCCTGTGAGGCAGGTACGCCCAAGCCCAAGAAGTCCAAACTGGTCAGGGCAAGTACGGCGCCAGAAATACGGAAAGGCAGGAAGGCCAATACCGGCGTCAAGCTGTTGGGCAGGATATGGCGCCACATGATTTCACGGTTGCCCACACCCATCGCGCGCGCCGCCAAAACATAATCGGCCTGACGGTTTTTCAAAAACTCGGCGCGGACATAGTCGGACAAGCCCATCCAGCCGAAAAGCGACAGCAACACCAGCAAAATCAACAGTCCCGGATTAAAGAACGAAGACAGGATAATCAGGAGGTACAGCTCCGGCATACCGCCCCAAACCTCGATAAAACGCTGCATCAGAAGGTCGGTTTTACCGCCGAAATAACCCTGCACCGCGCCTGCAACCACGCCAATAACGGTAGTCACCACGGTCAACACCAAGGCAAACAACAGCGAATCACGGAAACCGTAAACCAAGCGCGCCAGCAGGTCGCGGCCACGGTCGTCCGTTCCCAAGATATGCCGTTCGGACGGTTTGGCCGGATCGGGTACCGTATCAAAATCGTTCAAGGTATCGGCATCGTAAGGATTGGGCAGGTAAAAGGCAAAATTGCCGTCTGAAGTAATGTTGTGGCGGATAAGCGGATCCAGATAATCCGCCGGCGTATCGAAATCGCCGCCAAATGCGGTTTCGTTGTATTCGTTTACCAAGGGGAAGAAATACTCACCCTGATAACGTATCCACAAAGGTTTGTCGTTGCTCCACAAAGGTGCAAGCAAAGTGACGACAAACAAAACGGCCAAAATCCGCAAAGCCAACCAACCGCGCTTATGCTGTTTAAAGGCTTGCCAAGTAGGGTTTGAAGTAGATTTTTTCTTTTTCATGGTTTGAAACATTCTTTAATAATGGATTGAAGACATTTTCAGACGGCCTTATTTCTGTCCGCCAAAGTGAATGCGCGGATCGACCCACGAATACGAAATATCCGACACCAATTTAGCCAACAACCCCATCAGCGTGAACACATACAGCGTACCCATTACGACAGGATAATCGCGTTTCATTACTGCCTCGTAAGACAACAAACCCAAACCATCCAGCGAGAACAGCGTTTCAATCAACAGGCTTCCGGTAAAGAATGCGCCGATAAATGCGGCCGGGAAACCGGTAATCAGAGGAATCATGGCGTTGCGAAAAATATGTTTCCACAGAATCTGTTTCTCAGGCAAGCCCTTGGCTCGCGCGGTATAAACATATTGACGGCGGATTTCTTCAAGGAACACGTTTTTCGTCAATACGGTCATGACCGCCAAGTTGCCTGCCACCGAAGCGGTAATCGGCAAGGCCATATGCCACAAATAATCTTTGACTTTACCCGCCCAAGAGAGCGTATCGAAATCATCGCCGACCAAGCCGCCCTGCGGGAACCAGGCAAAAAAGCTGCCACCGCCAAACAACACCAGCAACACCAAACCCAAGACAAACGGCGGTACGGTATAGCCGACCAAAATGATCATACCCGTAACCGTATCAAACCGGCTGCCATCCCTGACCGCCTTGGCTATACCCAACGGAATACATATCAAATAAGTTAGGAAGAATGTCCACAAACCCAAACTCATCGACACCGGCATTTTCTCTTTTACCAACTCAAATACGGTTTGATGGTGGAAAAAGCTCTCGCCCAAATCGAAACGGGCGAATTTCCATACCATATCCACAAAACGCGTCACAGGCGGCTTGTCGAAACCGTATAAAGCATTCAGCGCGGCCAAATCTTCCGCACTGATGCGGTTGCCGTTTTTAGCCAAAGTTCCAGGCATACTGCGTCCTGCTGTTTCGCCACCAACTGCGCCCTGCGTCAGCTGCTGAACCATCTGTTCCACCGGACCGCCGGGAACAAACTGAATGACGGCGAAGGTAATCGCCAAAATCCCCAACAACGTGGGAATCAAAAGGAGCAAACGATGAAAGATATAACGCCACATGATAAAGTGTTCCTCTATTTTTTGATTTGAAGGCCGTCTGAAACCACTGACCTCAGACAGCATATAGTAACGGATTAATAAGCGTTTGGCCGATTATTTACTTCTCTAAGGCCTCCTGCAATTTCTTCTCAATTAAATCCGCGTCAAACGATTTGGCAATCAGCTCAAAGCGCGAGTCACGGCGCCACGAAACTTGGTTTGCGCCCCATTGACCGTCCACCCAGTTGAGCCATACCCATGTACCGAGCACTTGGAACACGCCTTTGGCGCGCACAAGGCCGTCTGTAAATTTAGGCAGGTCGTTGAAGAAATCGGTCAGTTTTTCACCGTCGAAATCACGTCCGGCAGGAAACGTGAAGCCTTGAGACTGGAAGCCCATGGTGTTGTCCGGCAGGGCTTTAAGGCGGTAGCGCGATTTTTCGACAACGGGAATATCAAGCCATTGGATGTCGAGTTGCGCATTTTGAACTTCAACCACTTTGGCTTTAGGCGGGAACAGCTTGGCCGCTTTATCGTGAAACTCGGCCAGCTGCTCGGGCGTGCACAAGTCTGTTTTGCTGGCGACCAATACGTCGCAAATGCCGATTTGGTCTTTATACAAGGCTTGTTGAGCGTAATCGGGATTAATGAATTGGCGTGGATCGACAACGGTAAAAACAGCGCCGATTTCCAACATGCTGTCGAGCGGCTTGGCTTTCAATTCGTCGATAACACTGGCGGCGTGCGCCAGGCCGCTGGCTTCAATCATCAAGCGGTCGGGTTGGGCATCGCGCAGCATTTTTTGTACGGTCGTACCCATTTGTGCGCCGGCAGTACAGCACAAACAGCCGCCGGCGATTTCTGCGACGGGAATGCCGTTGTCGCTCAAGACAGCGCCGTCAATGCCGATTTCGCCAAATTCGTTGACGATGATGACCCATTTTTCATTCGGATCTTTTTGCGCCATCAGACTTTTGAGTGCGGTGGTTTTGCCTGTTCCGAGGAAGCCTGAAATCAGGTGGACTTTAGTCTTTTTTACTTCTGACATTTTTTACAAATTCCTGTTAAAACAACATGTTCTTCTTTTAATGAGAAACCGGTTTCGGCCACGCCTGCACGCAATGCCGCCCATTCTTGGCTCAAGGTCTGCTCATCTGCCGTACCGCATTCGGTACAAACCAAAATAAACGCGCTGTGGTGCGCTTCGGCTTCTTCATGGTCATGGCAATGGTCGTTGCACTCATGCTGCGCATGGCTGCACAGAATATAGCCGTTGACCGCCGCCACTTTGTGCAAAACGCCCTGTTCCGCCCAAAAATCAAGGGCGCGGTAGGCCGTCGGCGGCGCAACCACGCCCTCGCTTTGCTGCTGCATCTGCGACAGAACGTTGTAGGCTTTAATCACGCCGCTTTGTTTCAAAACAATATCAAGCACTTGCTCGCGCAAAGCGGTTACCTGCACACCATCGCGCTGCGCTTGTTCTAAGATTTTTTGTTTGATTGCGTTCATAACTGAAACAGCCTTTCAGACGGCCTTGTTAATAAAAAATTACATTATAACGTGTTTGTTCAATTTCAGATAACAAAGAGGCCGTCTGAAACGTTCAGACGGCCTGATGCCCATCACTTAAACCAAGATTTAATTTTTCCAAACAAAGACATACTTTGTTTTTCAAACGTTTCTTTCTTCACCGGAGCAGGCGCGTCACGGTAAACTTTCATGCCTGCAAAGGTCTGGGCAACCGGCATGATTTCGATGGAATTGACGTTCATCCGCGCAGGACGTTGATAGAGCCATAAAGCGGTATCGGCAATATCTTGCGGCTGGATAAACTCGACATTCTCATAAACCTCGGCCGCACGCTGGTCGTCACCTTTGAAACGGACGTTGGAAAACTCGGTATCGCCGCACAAACCCGGTTCGATGTTGGTAATGCGGATATTTTTATCTGCCAATTCGGCGCGCAGGTTCATACTGAATTGGCGCACAAAAGCCTTGGTCGCGCCATAGACATTACTGCCGGAATAAGCATAACTGCCGGCAATCGAACCCAAATTGATGATATAGCCCTGTTTGCGCGCTACCATCTGCGGCAAAATCTGGCGGGTTAGAAAAGTCAGGCCGATGATATTGGTTTGAATCATGGTTTCCCAATCGCCAAAATCGGCTTTATCAGCGGAATCCAGACCTAAAGCCAAACCGGCGTTGTTGATCAGGCAATCGATTTCGGATAAATGCTCGGGCAGGCTGTTTAAAGCGTTTTGAATCGACTCTGTACGCGAAACATCCATTTCCAACGGGTAAAACTGCTCGCCCAATTCTTCTGCCAACTGCTGCAATTTGTCTTCGCGCCGTGCCGCGCCGATGACATGATAGCCTGCCGCAACAAAGGTTCGGCACATCGCCGCGCCGAATCCTGCCGATGCCCCGGTAATCAAAATTGCCATATCGTTTCCTTTCTATACTCGTTTCAGACTTGGGTTTAAGGTATGATAACGCCTTATCAGACGGCCTGAGTGTTTGGCCGGCTGATTTTAAATTTAACGATAATCATATCATCACAATAGGACACACTCCATATGAAAACCCGTTTTCTCCCTGTTGCTTTGGCAGCAGTGGCGCTTACCCTTTCCGCCTGCGGCGGCAGCGGCGCGCCTTCCCAGCCTAAAGGCCCTATTTCCGAAGACCGTACGGCCGCGTTCAAATCCATGATGCCCGAGTTTACCCGCATGGGCAAAATGGTCAAAGACGAAGAGCCTTACGACGTAGAAAAATTCAAACAAGCCGCCGCAACCTTCACTGAAAACAGCAAAAAACCATTCACCCTGTTTGAATCCGATCCTCAAGGCAATGGCCGCGCCCTGCCTGCCATCTGGACAGACACAGCAACATTCAAAGCCGAAGAAGAAAAATTCGTCGCTGCGGTTGAAAAACTCAACGCCGCTGCCCAAACCGGCAAATTGGAAGAAATCAAAGCCGCTTACGGCGAAACCGGTGCAAGCTGCAAATCTTGCCACGACACATTCCGCGGTCCGGAATAAGGCTTAAAACAATAAAGGCCGTCTGAAATATCATTTTCAGACGGCCTTTTCTTCAACTGACTTCAAACCTTTCTATATCAACTTTATATTTTGTATTTCATGTTTTTTTACCGGTTTCATTTGAAACCGACGGCTCAATTCACATATCGCAATCAAATTTTCTTCTTCCGGCTGTTTAAATTCAATTAAACCTCCCTTCTTCTCAACCACCCAAATTCAAATTCAGACCTGCTTTATCTTTTCAGCCAGATGAATCATATGCGGGTGGATTATCTTCTAAAACAAAATTTTACTTTATTTTTTAATAAATAAAAACCATTATTAAAATATTTGTAAAGTTTAATAATATGTTATAAAGTAGCGGCTTCGTTTCTGAGGTAACTATCATGAATCCGAATTTCAAATTAAATCTACTAACATTATCTTTACTGGCTATAACAAGTATCGCACACGCAGAAGAAGAGTTTTCAACTCAAGAGCTTGATGAAATTCAAGTCAAAGGTAAACACATTGCCAAAGAGAAAAAAGTTTTTACCGAAGGCCAAGCCAAAAGTTCGCGTGAACGCGTTTATCAATCCAGCGAAAACATCGATACCATCGTTCGGAGCATGCCCGGCGTTTTCACCCAACAAGACAAGGGATCGGGGGTATTGGCGGTCAATATCCGTGGCGATAGCGGTTTGGGACGTGTCAATACGATGGTTGACGGCGTAACCCAAACCTTCTATTCCACTTCTGCCGATGCCGGACGCAGTGGCAGCTCCTCACAATTCGGTACGGCACTGGATCCCAATTTTATTGCCGGCGTGGATGTAACCAAAGGTAGTTTCACAGGTGCCAACGGCATCAATACCTTATCCGGTACAGCCAATTTCCGTACTTTACGGGTAGACGATGTGGTACACGGAAACAATACCTTCGGCCTCTTGACCAAAGGATTGACCGGCACAAACAGCACCAAAAGCAACTTTATGGCAACCGGAGCAGTACAAAAATGGTTTGACAGCGGTGCGCGCCTTGGCGCGTTATATGGCTACAGCCACCGTAATGTCGAGCAAAACTATAAAGTAGGCGGCGGCGGTCAGCGTATCGGCAATTTTGGCGAAGAATATTTGGACCGTAAAAAACAAGAATATTTTGAACGCAACTTATTAAAATTCGACCAAGGGCAAAATCGTTGGGTTCGCGACTTTTCCAAGCGCAATGCGGTCGGTAAAAGCTATTGGGACTACCCTTTCTCCAAAAAATATAACGATCCTGAAGTTTTGCAAAGAGATTATGTCGATGACTTGGAAAGAGGCTGGAAAGAGAATTTGGCACCGCAATGGGATCTGACTCCAATCGACCCGACCAGCCTGCAACAACGCTCAAACAGCCATTTGGTCAAAGTGGAATACGAAAACGACAACAACAAGCTCGACCTTCAGCTTCGTACCATGAACAACCGTATCGGCAGCCGCAAAGTAGAAAACCGCAACTACCAAGCCAATTACAACTTAAACATTGGCGATTATGTCGATTTAAACGTGTTGGCCGCCCATAATTTGGGAAAACAAAAATATCCGAAAAACTCACGTTTTTCAGGATGGGGACTGCTTGATTATTTGGAAACCAAAAATACGGCCAATCTTTTGGATATCAACAACAGCTTTTCTTTCAAACTTCCCCAAAAAACAGATTTAAAAACTACTGTCGGTTTCAATTTCTTTAAAAACCAATACAGTAAAAACCGCTTTCCGGAAGAGCTGAGCCTGTTTTACGACGGCCCGGATCAAGATGCCGGCCTGTACAGCTTTTTAGGCCGCTTCAAAGGCGACAAAGGAATATTTCCTCAAAAATCAACCATATTGCAACCTTCAGGCCAGCAAAAATTCAATACGTTCTATTTTGATACTTCCTTGAAAAAAGGCATTTATCAATTGAATTACAGCGCCAATATGGTCAACTACCGCTACAAGGGCGAATATACCGACTACTTCAATACCCAAGAAGACTTTAAAAAAGCATTTGGAGAAGATTCTGAAATTTATAAACAGCATTGCACGCCAAGCTGCGACCTTTACGAACCGGTTTATACCAAATCCGGTAAAAAGCATGCGGTAAACCATTCGGTGGCATTAAACATCAATGTCAACGACTACTTTATGCCGTTTATCAGCTATTCGCGTACGCATAGAATGCCGAATATTCAAGAAATGTATTTTTCACAAATCGGCGACTCGGGCGTCAATACTGCCCTTAAGCCGGAACAGGCCAATACTTACCAAATAGGCTTCAATACCTTCAAAAAAGGGATTTTCAAGCCGGACGATGTATTGGGTTTCAAACTGGTCGCCTATCGCAGCAGGATAAACAACTATATCCACAATGTTTATGGCAAATGGTGGGATTTGGATAAAGCACCCAGCTGGGTAACCAGCACCGGCCTGCAATACTCTATCCAGCATCGAAACTATGCCAAACCTGTTCATAAAAATGGTTTGGAAGTGGAAATGAACTATGATTTCGGCCGCTTTTTTACAACCCTGTCTTACGCATATCAAAAAACCAACCAGCCGACCAATTATAGCGATGCCAGCGAATCGCCCCGCAACTCTTCTAAAGAAGACCAAATTAAACAGGGCTACGGCTTAAGCAAAATTTCACGCTTACCCCGAGATTATGGCCGTTTTGAATTAGGATCCCGATGGTTGGGCAACAAATTGACCATCGGCGGCATTATGCGCTATTACGGCAAAAGTACACGGGCGACGACTGAGGAGGAATTTGTTGACGGTACAACCGGCGCCAATACCTACTCTTCACATCAAATGGGCAGAAGAGTGATCAAAAAAACAGAAAGCATCAACAGACAGCCAATGATTTTTGATTTCTATGCCAATTATGAACCAAAGAAAAACCTTATTCTTCGTTTCGACATTCAAAATGCGTTCAATAAACGCTATGTCGATCCTTTGGATGCTGCAAACGATGCCGCAACCCAGCGCTATTTCAGCGTATTTGAAAGAAAAGGCGGTTGGGATGATGAAGAGGTCGAATGTGATGCCAACGGTTTATGCAATGGCAAATATGGCGGCACGACACGCTCCGTCTTGAACAACTACGCGCGCGGCAGGACTTTGCTGTTTACCATCAGTTATAAGTTCTAAACCTATCTATCAGTATTCTTAATATTGCACTGATTAAAAAGCCGACAAACACAATGTTTGCCGGCTTTTTTCAATATATTCTCAAAATTTTTTTCATCTATACACAACAAAAAACCTACCCTTGCGGGCAGGTTTTCAATAATGACGGATTACAGGCCGCTAAGACGGGCTGTATCGTGTGCAATCATCAATTCTTCATTGGTAGGAATCACAACGGCAACAGCTTTGCTGTCGGCAGTGGTAATCACACCGGCATTGCCGAAGCGGGCTTTCAGGTTGGCTTCTTGGTCGATGTACAGACCGAGGAAACCCAAGTAGCCCAATACACGTTCGCGGATGATGTCGGAGTTTTCACCGATACCGCCGGTGAAGACCAATGCGTCCAAACCGCCTGCCGCGACTGTCATGCTGCCGATGTATTTAGCCAAGCGGTAGATGAACATTTCCAAAGCCAGTTTGGCGCCTGGATGACCTTTTGCAGCTTCTTCTTCGATAGTACGGCAGTCATTGGACAAACCTGAAATACCGAGCAGACCTGATTTTTTGTTCAGCATGTCGGTGATTTGGGCGATGGTCATGTTGGCATTTTCAGCCAAGAAGCTGAAAACTGAAGGGTCGATATCGCCGCTGCGGGTACCCATGACCAAACCTTCCAGCGGAGTCAGACCCATGCTGGTATCGCGTGATTCGCCGTTGGCGACGGCGGTAATAGATGCGCCGTTACCCAAGTGGGCAATAACCATGCGCAAATCTTTTTTGTCTTTACCGAGGAAGCGTGCGGTTTCGTCGGCAACGAAGCGGTAGCTGGTACCGTGCGCGCCGTAGCGGCGCAAGCCGTATTTTTCATACAATTCATGTGGAACAGCGTATTTGTAAGCGTGTTCAGGCATGGTTTGATGGAAGGCGGTGTCAAATACGACAACGTTCGGCAGACCTTTGAAAATGGTCTGTGCGGCACGCAGGCCCAAAAGGTGGGCAGGGTTGTGCAAAGGAGCGAGCGGAATGCATTTTTCAATACCGGCAATGACTTCGTCGTCAACCAAAATAGATTCTTTATACAATTCGCCGCCGCTGACGACACGGTGGCCGATGGCGCCGATACGGCTGTCGAGGCCGTGGGCTTTGAGCTCGTCCATCAGGGCTTCTACCGCGCCGGTATGGTCTGGCTTGGCAGCCAATTCAACTTTATGTTTTTCGCCGTTGAATTTGAAGGTGATGTAGGCATCAGGCAGATTGAGTTTTTCTGCCAGGCAGCTCAGCAATACTTCGCCGCTGTCGTTATCCAATACGGCACCTTTAAGGGAAGAGCTGCCGCAGTTCAAAACCAAGATTAACTTTTGTGTCATTTTTATGCTCCTTGAGGTTTCAGACGGCCTTTTGGTCGGGATCTTACTGCTGCTCCGGCTGGGTTGCATCCGCTGAGGGACGTAGTGGGTAGCGGTCTGAACAGATTAACAAAGTAAACGACCCATTCTATCAAAAAATGTAATCGGCTGCTTGACTTAATATTTGATGTAAAATGGACGGAATTTTATTTTAGGCCGTCTGAAAAAATGACGGCGGTTTTGAAGATTTCCCGATATGCATTATTTCAGTATCCACACTCAAGACGGCGAACACGCCGGATTTTTTATTATGTTGGCAGACGATGAGTCGCAAAATCCGCCGCAAAGCGGACGCTTTGTAATCAAGCTGCAAAGCGAAGATGCAGCCGAAGCGGCGGTATTGTCGCCTTTTGAGCAAACCGATATCCCGCAATACTGGCGAGTGGTTAAAGACCGTATCGAATTGTTTTTTGACGATAAAAACATCGGTGCGTTGCGCAACGAGTATCTAACCATCAGCGGTAAAACCTTTATCCTGACCGATTTGACCGGAGCGATGTAATGGAAAGTATGTTTATCCTTGTCCCCATCAGCATTATTTTGGCCTTTATCATCGGCTGGTTTTTCTGGTGGTCGGGTAAAAACGGACAGTTTGACGACCTTGAAGGCCCTGCGCACCGCATTTTGATGGACGACGACTCCACTGAAAAACTGATCGAAAAAGACGAAGACAAAGAATCCGAACAATGAGCCTTAAAAAAGACAATCTGAATTTCCACACGACCCGCCGTTTTGCGCCGCTCTTTGGGACGCAGTTTTTGGGCGCGTTTAACGATAATGTGTTCAAAACCGCATTATTCGTGATGATCAGTTTTTACGGTTTGGGCAAAAACGACTTTCTGCCGTCCAGCCAAATGCTGAACTTGGGCGCGATGCTGTTTATCCTGCCCTATTTCCTGTTTTCCGCGCTGTCAGGACAGCTGAGCAACAAATTCGACAAAGCCGTTTTGGCGCGCTGGATCAAGCTGTTGGAAATCATCATTATGGCAGTGGCGGCATATGGCTTCTACATCCAATCCGCGCCTTTACTTTTAATCTGCCTGTTTTGCATGGGTACGCAATCAACCTTGTTCGGCCCGCTGAAATATGCCATTTTGCCCGATTACCTCAACGACAAAGAGCTGATTATGGGCAACAGCCTGATTGAATCGGGTACGTTTATTGCCATTTTGCTCGGCCAAATTTTGGGCACGGCAGTCGCAGGCGTTCCACCGTATATTGTTGGCAGTTTGGTGTTATTGGTCGCTATCGGCGGCACGATGACCAGCCTGTTTATGCCGTCTGTAGCCGCTAAAATGCCGGACACAAAAATTGAATGGAACATCATCAAAGGCACGAATTCGCTGATTCGTGAAGCTGCGGCCGACCGCCCTGTATTCACTTCCATCATCGGTATTTCATGGTTTTGGTTTGTCGGCTCGGTTTATACCACCCAACTGCCGACGTTCACGCAAATCCATTTGGGCGGCAACGATAATGTGTTCAACCTGATGTTGGCGTTGTTCTCCATCGGCATCGCCATCGGCTCGGTGTTATGCGCCAAACTCAGCCACGAGCGCCTAATTTTGGGCTTAGTCACCATCGGCACCCTGGGGCTAACGGTCTGTGGATTATTGTTGGTATGGCTGACCCAAGGCCAACGCTTTACCGAATTAAACGGCATTATTTGGTTCTTATCGCAAGCCAAGGCGTATCCGATTATGCTCGTCATGTCGGCCATCGGCTTTTTCGGCGGCTTTTTCTCCGTACCGCTCTACACTTGGCTGCAAACCGCCAGCAGCGAAACCTTCCGCGCCCACGCCGTCGCCGCCAACAACATCATCAACGGCGTGTTTATGGTGTCGGCCGCTATTTTGAGCGCGGTTTTGCTGATGTTGTTCGACAGCATTACCCTGCTGTATTTGATTGTTGCCGTGGGTAATCTTCCGTTGATTGTTTACCTCATCAAACGGGAACCGAAATTTATCGGGGATTTGACCGCCTTGTTGAAAATCAAAAAATAAGGCCGTCTGAAATGTATCCCCACCATGCACATTTTCCCTGTTCAATCGCGTGGACAGCTTGTGCATAAATCAGATTACTGTCTGATTTAACATTAAAAAACAGGACTGACTAAATTTTAAGCACAACTTTACCGCCGGACAGAATACACATTTTCCCCAAACAAGCGTGTGCAAAGGCTGTGAATAAGTCGGCTTAATGTTTGATATTTCAAAACAAAACGATATTTGATTAATTTTTAGGCAGTTAATAAAAGGCTGTCTGAAAACTTTTTCAGACGGCCTGAGCGTATAATAACTACCTACCTTATAGTTCCCAAACGATATGATTTATCCATGGCATGAAACCCAATGGCAACAGCTCGCCGCTCATTGGCAAAACCGACCTAACGCTTGGCTGTTTACCGGCAAAGAAAATACCGGCAAAACCGAGTTTGCCCGCTTTGTCGCGCAGGCATTGCTGTGCGAATCACCCAAGTCCGGACATGAACCCTGCGGCGAGTGCGCTTCGTGCCATTTATTCAGCCAAAACACGCATCCCGACTTTTACGAACTCACGCCGGAAATTCCCGAAGGCGAGGCAATAGGCCGCAAACTCCTGCAAATCAAAATCGATGCCGTGCGCGATATTGTGGAAAACATTTATCTGACCGCTGTCCGAGGCGGCCTGCGCGTGGTATTGGTACATCCGGCTGAAAGCATGAATACACAGGCGGCAAACGGTTTGTTGAAAGCTTTGGAAGAGCCGCCGCAACACGTTGTTTTCCTGCTCGTTACCCACGCGCGCGACAAACTCCTGCCCACCATTAAAAGCCGTTGCCGCCAGATGGTGCTGCCCTCGCCGACCCATGAACAAGCTGCGGCATATCTGCGTCAACAGGGCGTGGAAAATGCCGAAGCCTTGTTGGCATTCCACAGCGGCGCGCCTTTATTCACACCGACTCCCGAATTGGACGCATTGCGCGAAGAGTTGCTGACGCTGCTGGCTGCCCCGCGCCTGTTGGCCATACTCGACTACGCCGCTGCGTTCGACAAACAAAAACAACCGCTGGCCGTTTTCATCGACTGGCTGCAAAAGTGGCTGACGGATGTCGGCTTGGCACAACAAAGCATGGCGCCGCTTTATTATCCGCACCATGCCCAAGCCCTGCTTCAGACGGCCTCCAAAACCGATTCACGCAGGCTGTTTGCCCTATTGGGCCGTCTGAACGCGCTCAACCCTTACGGATACCATACCTTGAGTGTTAAAATGCAGCTTGAGTATCTGCTTATCGAATATTTAGATTTTTGGCAAAACAAACCCTAACAGGTAATAAATGATGAATAAAAAAGACATTCCGGCGAAGATGTTGGCTTTGCAACTCAAAGACCCCAATCTGTTGTACAACTGCTATATGCCGTTTTTAGAACACGGCGGCCTGTTCGTGCCGACCGATGACGTATTCTCCCTAGGCGAAGACATTCTCTTGGCCGTCGAAATCGCCGACTATCCCAAACGCTTCCTGCCAACCAAAGTCGTTTGGATCAATCCGGCGCGCACCTCGGCCCACCGCCCCAAAGGCGTAGGCCTTGCCTTTTCCGAACACGAAAGCTGCCTGCAGGCAAAAAACCTGATCGAAGCCGAGCTCGGTCCGCGCCTGCGCAGCGACCGCACTACTTTTACCCTGTAATACCATGCATTTAATCGATTCACATTGCCATCTCAACTTTGACGGCCTAAAAGACCGCCTGTCCGAAGTCTTTGCCAATATGGAAGTGCAAAGCGTCAAACAGGCGCTTGCCATCAGCGTCAGCAAACAAAGTTTTGCCGAAGTTTTCGACATTGCCCAGGCGCACGACCACATCTATTGCACCATCGGCGTACATCCCGACAGCCAAGAAGCGGAGGAATTTACCATTGCCGAAATGGTAGAAGCGGCCAAACATCCCAAAATCGTCGGCATCGGCGAAACCGGTTTGGACTATTACTGGTGCAAAGGCGATTTGTCATGGCAGCATCAACGCTTTGCCGACCATATCCAAGCCGCCAACGAAAGCGGCCTGCCCGTTATCGTCCACACGCGCGATGCAGCCGAAGACACGTTGCGGATTTTGAAAGAATGCCACACCAACTCCGGCGTGATTCACTGTTTCTCCGAAGATATCGCCTTTGCCAAAGCTGCTTTGGATTTGGGCATGTATATCTCCTTCTCCGGCATTGTGACGTTTAAAAACGCGCCTCTGATTCAGGAAGCCGCCAAATACGTCCCTACCGATAGAATCTTGGTAGAAACCGATGCGCCTTTCCTCGCGCCGGTTCCCAAACGCGGCAAACAAAACGAGCCTTCCTACGTCCGCTATACGGCCGAGTTCTTAGCCAATCTGCGTGGCGAGAGCTTGGAAACATTGGCACAAAACACCAGCGACAATTTCTATCGCCTGTTTAAGAAAGTACCCGATGGCCGTCTGAACAATGGCTAGGTCTCAAAGTCTCTAAACATTGGCTCTGCCAATCCGTCATCAGGATTCTGCCTCAAACTCAACGGTAAACTCAAAATGGCTTGAGACAGAAACGCAATCGGCTTGCGCTATCTTCCGAACGGCAGACTTTTGAAGAATGGGAATATTCCCATCAACAGAATAAATAAGTTTAAATTCAAAATATTGCTTTCCTAAGCCCAGCAAAGCGCAAGGCCGTCTGAAAGTATTTTCAGACGGCCTCTTGCTTATTTTACCGATAGGATGTAAAACCTATCCTTCGAAATAAACGGTTCATCGAAACCGTACATCAATCGACACAATATGGACACAAACTCCGAAATGCACACCCACCCTAATTTTTACGCTATGCTGACTGCAGCCTGCCAAAAAAACGGTAAAGGCACAGTCATTTTCAACGACAAAGAAAAAATCAGCTATTCCTCCCTCAAACGCGAAGTAGAAACCGTCGCCGCCTATCTGCAACACGAAGGCGTACAATATGGCGACAGGGTTGCCCTTGTCGTTTCCAATTCTCCCGAATTTATTGCCGCCTATTTCGCCATTACTTCCATCGGCGCGGTAGCCGTCCCACTCAACGTCTTTTTGAAAAGCGAAGAATTTTCCTACATCCTCAATGACTGCGGCGCACGCTTCATGTTTGCCTCCGCGCCGTTGGCCAAAGAACTCAAAAACATCAAAGCCAAAACCAAAGTCAATAAAATCATCTGGATTGGCGAAACCAAAGCTGCCAGTAGTGATGACAGCTATTTCGATGCCGCGCGAACATTCCCCGGCAAACCGAATCTGAGCCGTCAGCCGTCTGCCAACGATTTGGCGCACATTATCTACACCTCCGGCACAACCGGCCACCCAAAAGGCGCATTAATCAGTTACAGCAACCTGTTTTCCAACCTTTCAGGCATCGAACAAATTTTCCAAATTTCGCAAAAAGACCGCTTCGTCGTCTTCTTGCCCATGTTCCACAGCTTTACGCTGACCGCCATGGTTTTGCTGCCGATATATCAAGCCTGCTCGATTATTTTGGTCAAATCCGTCTTCCCGTTCTCCAACGTGTTGAAACAGGTTTTACTCAAACGCGCTACCATTTTCCTCGGCGTACCGGCCATTTACACCGCCATGAGCAAAACTAAAATCCCTTGGTATTTCAGATGGTTCAACCGCGTCCGTCTGTTTATTAGCGGCGGTGCGCCTCTGGCCGGACAAACCATCGACGACTTTAAAGCCAAATTCCCGCGCGCCAAATTGCTGGAAGGCTACGGCTTGAGCGAATGCTCGCCCGTTGTGGCCGTCAATACACCCGAACGCCAAAAAACCGCCAGCGTCGGCGTCGCCCTGCCCGGCCTGACCGTGAAAGCCGTCGATGACGAATTGGTCGAAGTGCCGCGCGGCGAAGTGGGCGAACTCATCATCAAAGGCGGCTCGGTCATGCAAGGCTACCTCAATATGCCTGACGCCACAGATGAAACCATTGTCAACGGTTGGCTGAAAACCGGAGACTTCGTCACCATAGACGAAGACGGCTTTATCTTCATCGTCGACCGCAAAAAAGACCTGATTATCTCCAAAGGCCAAAACGTCTATCCGCGTGAAATCGAGGAAGCCATTTACAAACTCGAAGCTGTGGAAGCCACTGCCGTAATCGGCGTGAGAGACCAATACGCCGATGAAGAAATCATTGCCTTTATCCAACTCAAAGAAGGCATGAAACTGGAAGAAGCCGAAGTCCGCAGCCACCTGCGCGGCCTGTTGGCAAACTTTAAAATCCCCAAACAAGTCATCTTCCAAGACGAGCTGCCGCGCAATGCCACCGGCAAAGTATTAAAACGCAAACTCAAAGAACAGTTTCAAGACTAAACCGCTGTTTCAGACGGCCCCTTGATTCATGCAGGCCGTCTGAAAATCTGTCATCAACAAACTTTTCAGACGGCCACGACCATGACTACACCTATACTCGAAATCGAAAACCTAAACGGCTCCTTTCCGAGCAAACAAGTTTTGTACGATATCAACCTTACCCTGCAACCCGGCCGCAAACTGGCATTGGTCGGCGAGAGCGGCAGCGGCAAAACCGTATTGTCGCAAGGCATTATGCGCCTCAATCCGATGGTTAGCTTTGAAGGCAGTCTGAAATATTGCGGAACCGATCTGCTGACCCAGCCCGAACGCGCCCTGCAAAAACTGCGCGGCCGCGAAATCGGCATGGTATTTCAAGAACCCATGACCGCCCTCAACCCCGTCATGCGCGTCGGCGAACAAATCGCCGAAGTCCTGACCCTGCATTTGGGTTTGGATAAAAAACAGGCATGGGCGCGCGCTATCGAACTCTTGGACGAAACCGGCATCCACCAGCCCGAGCAAAAAGCCCAGGCCTACCCTTTCCAACTTTCCGGCGGCCAACGCCAACGCGCCATGATTGCCATGGCCGTATCAGCCCAGCCTAAGCTCCTGATTGCCGACGAACCGACCACTGCTTTGGACGTTGCCGTCCAAGCCCAAATCCTCGACCTGCTCTCACGTCTGCAGGAGGAACACGGCATGACCATGCTCTACATTACGCACGACTTGAACCTTGTGCGCCGTTTTGCCGACGATGTCGCCGTTATGCGCAACGGCCGTATCCTCGAAACCGGCAAAGCAACCGAAGTCTTCGCCAATCCGCAGCACGAATACACCAAAATGTTGCTCAACGCAGGCACAACACGCCGAGTGGCTCCTTTGCCTGAAAACCCTGCTACCGTCCTTAAGGCCGAACAAATCGCCTTCTCCGTCAAAGAATCAGACGGCTGGTTTAAAAAACGAGACAAAACCATTCTCAACCCCGTTTCTTTCGATCTCAAATCGGGGGAAACATTGGGTATCATCGGCGAAAGTGGTTGCGGCAAAACCACGCTGGCAAAAGCCGTTATGCACCTTATCGATTCCGAAGGCAGCCTACACATCAACGGCGAGCAATGGAGACATGAATTGCGCCACGAAATCCAAATGGTATTCCAAGACCCGTTCGGCGCATTCAATCCGCGCATGAACGTCTTCGATACCGTTTCCGAAGCCTTGCGCGTTCACGAACCTGAAATGCCGCGCGAAGAAATGCGCCGTCGCGTCGAAGAAGTCCTTAAACAAGTCGGCCTGCCCGAAGATGCACTCGAACGCTATCCGCACGCATTCTCCGGCGGCCAGCGCCAACGCCTCGCCATCGCCCGCGCCATCATTGTCCGCCCAAAAATCCTCGTATTGGATGAACCAACCAGCGCGCTTGATGTCCAATGGCAACAACAAATCCTTGAATTGCTCAGCAGCCTGCAAAAAGAATACGGCCTCGCCTTCATCATCATCAGCCACGACCTCGCCGTCATCCGCGCCATTTCCCACCGCGTGATGGTGTTGAAAGACGGCAAAGTCGTTGAGGAAGGCGAATGCGAAAACGTGTTTGCCAATCCAAGCAGCGACTATACGCGCCATTTGATTGCACACTCCGGCCACATGGTTCAAGAGGCCGTCTGAATCTTTAAGGATTACGATAGGCACATTTCAAAAAAACTATTACCGGGTGGCGGCACTTGAAATTTTCCCTGTCTGCCACTATTCTGAACAACGTATTTATTAATCCCGATTTAAAAGGAAACAAACATGAGCAGCGAATTGATTATCCACGCCAGCGATGCCAGCTTCGAACAAGACGTTTTGAAATCCGACGTACCTGTATTGCTGGACTTCTGGGCACCATGGTGCGGCCCTTGCAAAATGATTGCCCCAATCTTGGACGACATCGCCTCCGAATTCCAAGGCCGTCTGAAAGTCGTTAAAATCAACATCGACGACAATGAAGCCACTCCTGCCAAATTTGGCGTTCGCGGCATCCCTACCCTGATGGTGTTCAAAAACGGCGAAAACGTTGCCACTAAAGTCGGCGCATTGGCTAAAGGTCAACTGACTGCATTCGTTGAAGCTTCTATCGCTTAAGGCTTTAAGCATATAAAAAGGCCGTCTGAAAATTGTTTTCAGACGGCCTTTTTTGTATTCATTAAGCAGCCAATGGTTTCAAAGTCAGGCTGATATTGTCAGCTTTCACTTTAAACAGCAAATCAATATTCGGATGTTTACCCGGATTGGCTTCGGCATCGGCAACATGTTCGGCAAACCATGCCAGGCCGCGTTCTGCTGCCGCTGCATCCAGCTTGCTGTCAAACTCTTGTGCCAAAGCATAGTAAAGCTTGAGCGAGCCTTGTTTACCGGTCGCATTGGGAATGTGATGAACCACATTGCCCTCTTTATCGAGAATATCCAAGCCACTCAAATGGTCGATGGCAGGCATAGTGGCCAGATTATCTTGGAAGCTCATGATTGTCCTTTCTGATGTGGGTTTTAAAACAAACCATATAACAAGGCCGTCTGAAAGTTGATGTTTGACACTTTTCAGACGGCCTTAAACATTTCAATTAACGTGTACCGAAAATCTTATCGCCGGCATCGCCCAAGCCTGGGATGATGTAGCCGTGTTCGTTCAAGTGGCTGTCGAGCGCGGCAGTGTAGATGGTTACATCAGGATGCGCGTCATTAACGGCTTTCACGCCTTCCGGAGCGGCAACCAATACCAATGCTTTGATATTGCTGCAACCTTTGGCTTTCAGAAGGTCGATGGTCGCAACCATAGAGCCGCCGGTCGCCAACATTGGGTCGATAATCAGTGCGGGACGTTCGTCCATGCTGTCGACAAATTTTTCAAAATAAGAAACCGGTTTCAAAGTTTCTTCATCGCGCTGCAAGCCGACAACGCTGATTTTGGCAGTCGGAATCAGGTCGAGTACGCCGTCGAGCATACCCAAACCGGCACGCAAAATCGGGACGACGGTCAGCGTTTTGCCTTTGATGCGGTCGCCTTCAATAGAGCCGCACCAGCCGTCAATAATGTATTTTTCGGTTTCAAAGTCACGGCTGGCCTCATATGCCATCAGACGTGCCAACTCGGTGGTAAGCGTGCGGAATTTGTAAGTGCTGCAATCCGCTTCACGCATCAGCGTGAGTTTGTGGCGGACTAAAGGGTGGTTGATAACGGTAACGTTCATGTTGATTTTCCGAATTGCGTTGATGGAGGGGGATTATACTTTTTTTCGCATGGCGCGCAAAGTGCGTATTTATGCGAAAGGCCGTCTGAATCAGGGTTTCAGACGGCCTTTGTCAACAATTTTACATTACGGAATATTGTAGATGATTAAGCTTTCAGCAATTCTTGCAGTTCGCCGGCTTCGTACATTTCCATCAAAATGTCAGAACCGCCGACAAATTCGCCGTTGACGTACAGTTGAGGAATAGTCGGCCAGTCGCTGTATTCTTTAATGCCTTGGCGTACGGCATCGTTTTCCAATACGTTGACAGTCACATAGTCGGTGCAACCTGCCGCATTCAGGATTTGTACGGCGCGGGAAGAGAAGCCGCATTGTGGGAACTGCTTCGTGCCTTTCATGAACAATACGACGCGGTGGGTGGTTACGACTTCTTTGATTTGATCGTGGATAGAGGACATGTGTGTTCCTTTTACTAAATCGGTTGTTCGGGGAAAATCAAATTTCCCGCCATTATACGCAAATTGATGGAATTGAGGGGGTGTTTCTCAACGTCGGATCTGACCGTTGCCGTTGATATAAAATTTGGTCGAAGTCAGCGCTTCCAAACCCATCGGGCCGCGGGCGTGCATTTTTTGGGTGGAAATACCGATTTCCGCGCCCAATCCGAAAACAAAGCCGTCGGTAAACCGAGTGGACGCATTGACATAAACCGCCGCTGCATCAATGCTTTCTTGAAAAAACTCGGCATGGGCAATGCTTTGGGTCACAATCGCTTCCGAGTGATGCGTCGTATGGTCGTTAATCCAATCGACGGCTTCTTCCACCGATTTCACTGTCTTGACCGACATAATATAGTCAAGAAACTCGGTACTGTAATCTTCCTCGGTTGCCAAAACAGTATTTTTAAACATACGCAGTGCTTCCTGATCGGCTCTAAATTCGACCGGATGCACTTTGGCAACTGCTTCTTCCAGTTTGGGCAAAAACGCCTCCGCTATCTTTTCGTGGACAACCAAAGATTCAGCTGCATTGCACACGCTCGGACGCTGCGTTTTGGCGTTCACGACGATATCGACTGCCATCTCCAAATCGGCACTGTCGTCCACATAAATATGGCAATTACCGACTCCGGTTTCAATGACGGGAACTTTCGATTTCTCTTTCACCGTCTGAATCAAGCGCGCGCCGCCGCGCGGAATCAGCACATCAATATAATCGATTGCCTGCATCAATTCCTCGGCAGCGGCATGACTGGTATCTTCAACCAGCTGCACTACATCGGCATCCATTCCCGCTTTTACCAAAGCCTGCCTGATGACGGCAATCAATGCGGTATTTGAATGGATCGCGTCGCGACCGCCACGCAAAATAATGGCATTGCCGGTTTTAAAGGCCAGAGAGAACGCATCAACTGAAACATTGGGGCGGCTTTCAAAAATCATGGCAACCACGCCCAAAGGCACGCGTTTCTGAACAATCTTCAAACCGTCCAGATTGGTATAGCCGCGGACAACCTGCCCAATCGGGTCCTGTAAATCGGCAACCTGCCCAACGCCTTCCGCAATGCCTTTGATGCGTTCATGATTCAAGCGCAGCCTGTCGAGCATAATGTCCGAAATGCCGTTTTCTTTTGCAGCGGCCAAATCGCGGGCATTTTCCGCCAAAATTATCTCAGCCTGTTCAACCAACGCCGTTGCGACCTGACGCAGCAGATTGTTTTTTTCTACGCTTCCCAAGCTGATTAACGTTTTACTGGCTTTTTGGGCATTCTTGCCCAACTGTTCGATATAGCTCATCAAACCTCCCTATTTCTCTTGTGCAAACCAAGTTCCGATAGGCGCGCCATCTAAAACCTGAAGAATATCGCGCGGATTAGCGCTGTTCATCAACACCATCTGGCCGTGATGTTCAAACATCATCTGCGCGCTCTTAATCTTACTGAGCATGCCGCCCGTACCAAACTTACTGCCCGAGCCGCCGGCAGAAGCAATAATTTCTTCGGTAATATCTGCAACATGGCTGCGCAGCTTGGCATCGGCGTGAACGGCCGGATTTTTATCAAACAAACCGTCGATATCGGACAACATAATCAGCAAATCGGCTTTAACGATTTTCGCCACGACTGCCGACAAACGGTCGTTATCGCCAAATTTGGTCGCATGGTCCATCTCGTCCACGCTGACCGCGTCGTTCTCATTGACAATAGGGATGACGCCGATGGAAAGCAGGGATTCAAAAGCATTGGTAACGTTTGCCAAACTTTCCGGATATTCGACCACATCACGCGTCAGCAGGATTTGCGATACCGTCATCCGATAATGGGAAAAAATCTGCGAGTAAAGGCTCATCATGGCCACTTGGCCGACGCTGGAAACAGCCTGTTGCTGCGACATTTCCGCCGGACGTTTTTCCATGTTGAGGACATTCAGCCCGAAGCCCATCGCGCCGGAAGACACCAGCACAATTTCTTTGCCCTTACTGACCAAGCTGGAAATGACAAAGGCCAGTTGGTCGATTTTTGCCAAATTGATTTGGCCGTTTGGCAACACCAAAGAACTGGTTCCAATCTTAATGACAATGCGTTTTACTGCTTCAAAATCTCGTTTCATTATTCTCCTCTGCTTTCTATTTTTATGATTGCGTGCGGCATTATTTCAGCCAAACGTATCCACATCATAACTGCGTAGCAATAGAAAATACAGACAAAATTAAAAATGCTCCCTTTAAAAGCCGTATTTTCAGCTCTTATCCGAATCCGTTAACAACAAAACAAAAGGCCGTCTGAAACCCTATTTCAGGTTTCAGACGGCCTTTTACCGATTGTTGAGAATCCGGCCTGCCACGAAAAATACAGGCCGTTCCCTACAAACGCTTATTGGTGTTCAGAAATAATTTTCAGCATTTGCGCCAATACTTTAGGATTGGCCGCAACGATGTCGCCGCTTTCCAACCAGCCTTCATTACCGGACATATCGGTAACGATACCGCCTGCTTCTTGGACAATCAATGCACCGGCGGCAATATCCCAAGGTTTGAGGTTAAACTCGAAGAAACCGTCCAAACGGCCGGCCGCAACGGCACACAAATCCAAAGAAGCCGCGCCTTCACGACGGCCGCCGGCGGTTTTGGCCAAGAAGTCTTTCAAAATCGCCAGATACTTGTCCATCATGCTTTGATCGACAACAGGGAAGCCGGTACCGATCAGGCAGCGGTTCAATTCGATGCGGTTGGAAACGCGGATGCGGCGGTCGTTGAGCAACGCGCCTTTGCCGCGGGAAGCCATGTACACGTCGTTGCGCTCAGGTGCGTACACCAAAGCTTCTTGCAACACGCCTTTATGCAGGAGTGCCATAGAGATGGCGTATTGAGGATGGCCGTGGAGGAAGTTGGTTGTGCCGTCGAGCGGATCGATAATCCATTCGTATTCGGCAGTGGCTTTACCGTGGGAGCCGCCTTCTTCGCAAGTGATTTTGTGATGCGGATAGGCTTCTTTCAGCGCTTCCACCAAAATCATCTCAGAGCTGCGGTCAACATCGGAAACGAAGTCGTTGAATGCTTTGCTGTCTACTTTGACGGCATCCAGATTGCCGGCGGCGCGAATCATCATTTGCCCTGCTTTACGGGCGGCTTTGAAAGCGGTATTTAAAAACGGATTCATGGTTTTCTTTCTAATTCAGGTAAAATACGCCCTAATGCGCCGAACAAGGCACACAAGAGGCTGTTAATCGTTTCCGATGCTGTTAAAGAACATTTCAGACGGCATGGAAAAAGGCCGTCTGAAAACAAAAAGATGGCGCATTATACCTGATTCCCGTACAAACAGAAAACAAAACATGACTTCCGAAAAACCCGCCCTGCCCGCTTATCTGGACAACATCCGCATCATCCTCACGCGCACCAGCCATCCCGCCAATATCGGCTCCGCCGCGCGTGCCATGAAAACAATGGGCCTGCACAAACTGACCATCGTCGCCCCCAATCTGATGGCAACGCCGATGACGGAAAATCCGCCCATATTCGATCCGGAGCATCCGCAATCGTTTAAATTACCGGAAGAAAGCTTCACCCTCGCTTCCGGCGCGGCAGACGTTTTGGAAAATGCCACCATTGCTGCCTCTTTGGACGAAGCCCTTGCCGACACCACCATCGCCTGCGCCCTGACCAGCCGCCGCCGCGAAATCACCGCGCCGCTGCAAACCCCGCGCGATTTGGTGCCCGAATTACTGCAGGCCGCCAACCGCGGCGAGAAAGTGGCGCTGGTCTTCGGCAACGAGACTTTCGGCTTGAGCATCGAAGAAGTCCAAGCATGCAACCGACTGATGACCATCAACGGCAATCCCGACTATTTCTCGCTCAACCTTGCCCAAGCCGTGCAGGTCGTGTGTTACGAAATCTTCAGCCAAACCGATTCGCCCATGACCCACTTGCAACAAGAAGACCACACCGCAACCCACGAGCAAATTAAAGGCATGGTCGCCCACATGGAAAGCGTGATGAACGACATCGGCTTTTTCAACCGCCGCAACGGCGAGCGCCTGATGCGCCGCATGCAGAGCTTGTTCGGACGCGCTAACACGCAAACTGAAGACATCGATATCCTGCGCGGTTTTTTCAATACCGTCAGCCACCGTATCCATAAAAAAGACTGATTAAGGCCGTCTGAAAACGTTTCCAGCTTTTCAGACGGCATGACTGATATTCGGATAAGCATGAATTACGCCCTAGACGCATTATGGTGGAAACTCACCAGCCAACCCGTCCGCGACCTCGCCTCGCTACTGACTGCGCCGCCTTTGTGGCAAAGCGGTTGCGAATTGAGCGTGCGCGAACTACTGGGAGAACAAGGTTTCCGTTACCTTTTGGCATTGGATGCCGATCCCGCACCGCTGATGGATCACCTTGCCCAACGTTCCCCATTCGGCCACCGTCTCGGCATTTATGCCGAAGAGCTGCTGGCTTTCTGGTTTGCCAACGCGCCGCACACCGAACTGCACGCATACAATCTGCCCGTTTTTTCAGACGGCCAAACCTTAGGCGCCGCGGATTTTGTCGTTTCCCTCAACCAACAGCCCTACCATATCGAGCTGGCGTGTAAATACTACGGCGGAGACCAAGTGCAAAACCTGCGCGGTCTCAACCCTAAAGACACGCTGACGGACAAGGCCGCCAAATTGGTGCAGCAATCCCAGCTGCTACATACACTGCAAGGCAAAGCAGCCTTAACCGCACAAGGCCTGCCGGAAAATCCGCTCCCTGCTTCCATCGTGCGCGGCATTGGATTTTTTCCACAAGGTTTCCATGCTTTTGAGCCGCCGCTTAATCCATACGGCTGGCGCGGCATCTATATTCAAGATTGGGCGGAATACGGGTTTGAACGCCAAGAAGCGCGTTATCACTTGCTCGACCGCATGGCCTATCTTGCACCTGCGCGTATTGCCGAAACCGAAACATTAAACGCAACCGAAATCCACCGTATCGACCAAGGCTTGATTGCCGTTTTGGAATTACGGCCGGACGGCTTTTGGCATGAAATCGAACGCATCATGAAGGCCGTCTGAAACCATTTACCAACTTTAAGAGAACCCATTACATTATGAACGCCGCACAACTCGACCATACCGCCAAAGTTTTGGCTGAAATGCTGACTTTCAAACAGCCTTCCGATGCCGTCCTCTCCGCCTATTTCCGCGAACACAAAAAGCTCGGCCGCCAAGACCGCCACGAAATCGCCGAAACCGCCTTTGCCGCGCTGCGCCACTATCAAAAAATCAGTACCGCCCTGCGCCGTCCGCACGCGCAGCCGCGTAAAGCCGCTCTCGCCGCACTGATTCTCGGCAGAAGCACCAACATCAGCCAAATCAAAGACTTGCTTGATGAAGAAGAAACAGAGTTTCTCGGCAATTTGAAAGCCCGTAAAACCGAGTTTTCAGACGGCCTGAATACCGCCGCAGAATTGCCGCAATGGCTGGTGGAACAACTGCAACAGCATTGGAGCGAAGAAGAAATCCTCGCCTTCGGCCGCAGCATCAACCAACCTGCCCCGCTTGACATCCGCGTCAATACCTTAAAAGGCAAACGCGACAAAGTATTGCCATTGTTGCAAGCCGAAAGTGCCGATGCGGAGGCAACACCTTATTCGCCTTGGGGCATCCGCCTGAAAAACAAAATCGCGCTTAACAAACATGAGCTGTTTTTGGACGGTACGCTGGAAGTCCAAGACGAAGGCAGCCAGCTGCTTGCCTTATTGGTGGGCGCAAAACGCGGCGAAATCATTGTCGATTTCTGTGCCGGTGCCGGCGGTAAAACCTTGGCTGTCGGTGCGCAAATGGCCAATAAAGGCAGAATCTACGCCTTCGACATCGCTGAAAAACGCCTTGCCAACCTCAAACCGCGCATGACCCGTGCCGGACTGACCAATATCCACCCCGAACGCATCAGCAGCGAACACGATACCCGTATCGCCCGACTGGCAGGTAAAGCCGACCGTGTGTTGGTGGACGCGCCCTGCTCCGGTTTGGGTACTTTACGCCGCAATCCCGACCTCAAATACCGCCAATCCGCCGAGACCGTGGCCAACCTTTTGGAACAGCAACACAGCATCCTCGATGCCGCCTCCAAACTGGTGAAACCGCAAGGTCGTTTGGTGTACGCCACCTGCAGCGTGTTGCCGGAAGAAAACGAGCTGCAAGTCGAACGTTTCCTGTCCGAGCATCCCGAGTTTGAACTCGTCAACTGCGCCGAACTTCTGCAAAGCCTAAAGGTCGATTTGGATACCGGAAAATACCTGCACCTCAACTCCGGAGAACACCAAACCGACGGCTTCTTTGCCGCCGTATTGCAACGTAAGGATTAAGGTTGAAAAAGGCCGTCTGAAATCCTTTCAGACGGCCTTTTTGATAGATTTTTTACATTAAAATCATTAGATACGATAGTCGCGCTCTGCAATAATATACTTTAAGGCATGTATCTCGACCTTTCATCAGAATATTGTGAAAAGCTGGAAAAAATGCTTTATGCTTTGTAAATGTATGTGTTCTCGTTCAAAATTCGCCCGGCCATGCCTCAAGCGATACCCGATACGGACAACGATAATATATAAATCATTTGGTTAAAATCATGTCGCATATTTATTCTTCCCCCACAAAGCCCCGTTTATTGTCATCGGCCGTTGCCGTCGCCTGCTGTCTGCTGCCGTTTCAGACGGCCTCTGCATACAGCCTGCAAGACATCCTCAGGGACGCTTTAATCAGCGATCCGATTGTGCGTGAAGCCAAAGCCACTCAAGAAGCTGCGCAAAGCACGACCAAAGCCACGCGTGCGCGCCATTATCCTGTCGTTACCCTGACCGGCACGAAAGTGCTGGCGCAACACAATAAATACAACAGCAACGACATGGATGACGGTATCGGCGTGCGCGGCAGCGTGAACATCTACTCATGGGGTGCGATTGAAGCCGCCGTCCGCCGCGACCGCAGCCGCGAAGAATACTATCAACACAAATACACCGAAAGCCAAGAGCAGCTGGGCAGCGATATCGGCCGCCTCTATCTGAGCGCATTGCGTGCAAAAGAAACCCTGATCCTCAACGAGCAGACTTTGGCGCGCCACAACAACCTCTTAAAAGACTTAAATACCATTGTCAAATATGATGCCGGCCGCCGTTCCGAGTTGATTGAAGCGCGCGCGCGCCAATTACAAGTGGCCAACATCATCGCCCAGCAACGCCGCACCATGGATTTGGCCCTGAGCCGCCTGTCCCGCTATACCTCACGCCAGCTGACTGCCAACGATTTGGAAGATCCGTTTAAAAACGACACGGCAAAATCCATCAGCGAACGCTTCAACAACCCCAACCGCAACAACAATCCGTCCTATCAGGCGCAATTGTCCGAGCGCGACAGCGTCCGTGCAGATTTGGATGCGTCCAAAGCCGAACGCCTGCCTGCCCTCAATTTGGAAGGCAGTGCAACGCGCAACACCAGACAGCTTTATTTAAACGTTGCATGGAATGTGTTGGATATTGCCGCACGCCACAATGTAGAGCGCAATGCCAAATCATTGATTGCCGCAGAAGCCAAGTCCGAACAAATCCTGCGCGACATGAACGAACGCGTTCAAACGTCTGCCATCGATATGCAGGAAAGCGAACAACGCACCGCGTTAACAGCTCAACATATTCTCGCTCAAAAAGATGTTATCAAAGCCTATGAAATGCAATTTAGAGTTGCAAGACGTACGCTGACCGACGTTTTGAGCGCATACAGCGAGTTATCCTCCATCGAGCAGGATTACGTTGCCGCCCGCAACGATTTCCGCGATGCGGCACTAGACTATTTAAATACTCAGGCCAAAATCTCCGCTTGGGTCGGTTTGGCAAAAAAATAAAGCCATATCCGCCGGTTAAATCAAAAACATTACGCGAAAAAATATGAAAGCCATCATTGAACACATCGTTTTAGTGACCCGCCTTTTGGGTGCGCCCGTATCCGAAGCCGCTTTGTCTGCCGAAGTCGTGCGCGACAAAAAGCTCAAGGTCAACTATCACTCGCTGGTCGAAGTCCTGCGCAGCCACGGCTTTGAAAACACCTTATCCAAACGCAATCTAGAAGACATCCCCTCGCTCGCCGTGCCGGTCATGATTATCCTGCACAACGAAGAGGCAGCAGTCATCACCCAAATCGAAGGCTCCGGCCAAGAGCGCAAATACCATATCCGCCAGGTTGACGGTTTGGAACAGGAACTCAGGCACGAGCAGCTTTCCGGCCTGTATTTGGGCTACTGCTGGTTTATCAAACCCAAAATGGCTACCGATATGCGCTCGGAGCTGCCTGAATACCATTTGCCCAAAGCATGGTTTTGGAAAGTCATTTGGCGTTTCCGCAGCTACTACTACCAAGTCATCTTGGCCACCATCATCATCAACTTCCTTGCGCTCGTCAGCTCCCTGTATGTGATGAACGTGTACGACCGCGTGATTCCCAACCAAGCCTATGAAACCTTGTGGGTATTGAGCATCGGCGTGGTCTTGGCGATTTTGTTTGAGTTTGCCGCCAAGATGATTCGCGGTCATTTGACCGATATTGCCGGCAAAAAAGCCGACCTGATCATCAGCTCCTCCCTGTTCCGCCGAGTGATGGCATTGCGTCTGGCAGACCGTCCAGCTTCTTCCGGTTCATACGCCAGTAATTTGCGCGAATTTGAAGCCGTGCGCGAGTTTATGACCAGTGCCAGCTTGTTGACTATTGTCGACTTGCCTTTCCTGTTGCTGTTTATCTTCGTGATTTCCATGGTCGGCGGCAAACTGGCACTCGTTCCCCTGATCATCATTCCGATTGTCGTGATTGTCGGTTTTGTCGTACAACGCCCGCTCTCTCGCCACATCAACGAATCGATGAAAGAAGGTTCGCAACGCTCCGGCCTTGCCGTTGAAGCCATCGAAGGCATCGAAACCCTGAAAACCAACAACGCCACATCTTGGGCGCAACAACGTTGGGACGAATACACTGCCAAAACTTCCGCTTCTTCCATCAAAGTCAAAGACACCAGCAACTTCATGGTCAACTTCGCCGTTGCCATGCAGCAGCTCAATACTGTCTTTTTGGTCGTTGTCGGTACCTATCTGATTCATGCCGACAACCATGCGGAACGAATTACCATGGGTGCTTTGATTGCCTCCGTGATTCTGTCCGGCCGCGCCTTGGCGCCGTTGGCACAAATCGCTGGTTTGGCCACCCGCTTCCAACAGGCCAAACTTGCCCTCAAAGGCGTAAACGACATCGTTACCCGCCCTATCGAGCGCAATCCGGAACGCAAATACATTACTTTGGACAACGTTCAAGGCAGCATTACCTTTGAAAACGTATCGTTCAAATATCAAGCCGACAACAACAGCGCGGTCGAAGATTTGCGCCTGACCATCAAACCGGGCGAAAAAGTCGGTATTTTGGGCCGTATCGGCAGCGGTAAAAGTACCATGCTCAAACTGGCCAGCGGTCTGTACGACACTGAAAAAGGCAACGTTACCCTTGACGGCGTCGATATGCGCCAGCTTGACCCCAACTTCCTGCGCGATCAAGTCCTGCTGTTGAGCCAATCACCACGCCTGTTCCTCGGCACATTGCGTGAAAACATGGACTTAGCACGTACCGGCAGCTACTCTACCGACCAAGACTTACTGACTGCGCTCAACCGTTTCGGCCTCGACAAAATCATCCGCAACCATCCACGTGGTTTGGATATGCCTTTGGGTGAAGACGGCTTGGGCTTGTCCGGCGGTCAAAAACAAATCATCGCCTTGGCACGCATGACCTTGCGCAACCCGAAAGTCGTCTTGCTGGACGAGCCGACCACCAGCCTGGACCAAGCTACCGAACGCATGGCGCTCAATGCCATTGCCCAATGGGGTCGCAACCGCACCATGCTTTTGGTGACTCACCGTCCGCAAGTGCTGCAAATCGTCAACCGCATCATTGTGATGGACAATGGTAAAGTCGTGATGGACGGCCCGCGTGACCTGGTATTGCAAAAACTCATGCAAAACGAACAGGCCAAAGCAGCCAACGTCAAACAACAGCAACAAGCTGCTGCCTCTCAATCAGCAGCACGATAAAGCAAAAGGCCGTCTGAAACCTACTTGCCCTTTCAAACAGCCTGCCCTAATGGTTAAAATCCACCAAACACAATAAAGACACACGATTATGAGCCGCGAAAACAACGTCAAATCCAAAGATCTCGACCTTATCAATGACCTCAACGCCGCCCTTCAAAAAGAAAAACACAGTGGCCAGTTTATTGTCATCATCCTGTTTTTTATTCTGATGATTGTCTTCGTTATTTGGGCTTACAACAGCCCTGTCGAAGAAGTTACCCGTGGCAACGGCAATATCATTCCCAGCAGCCGTGAGCAAGTAATCCAAAGCCTGGATCCCGGCATCGTAACCGAAATCATGGTTAAAGAAGGCGATATGGTCGAGAAAGATCAGATTCTGATGAAACTAGACGACACACGCAGCTCCGCCGTTTTGCGCGAAAGCGAAGCCAAAGTCGCAAACCTCGAAGCCACTATTGCCCGCCTTAAAGCTGAAGCCTACGGAACCAAGCTCTCCTTCCCAGACAGCGTGAGCCCTGAGCTTCGCCGTCGCGAAATTGCCGCCTACAAAGCACGCCGCCAAGTCATGGTGGATGCCATCAACGGCCTATCCCAAAGCAAGGCCGCACTTGATCGAGAGATTGCCATTACTGCTCCTCTTGTTTCCGAAGGTTATGTTTCCGAAGTCGAACTTTTAAGAATGCGCCGCGATTCCGCAGACTTAGCCACCCAAATCTCCGAACGCCGCAACCGCTACAAAGCCGATGCCAACAACGAACTTTTGCAAGCCGAATCTGAACTGGCGCAATCCAAAGAAAACGTTGCCATGCGTGCCGACCCGGTTGAACGCTCGCAAATCCGTGCTCCTATGCGCGGCATCGTCAAAGGCATAAAAGTCACCACCATCGGCGGCGTTGTGAACGCAGGCGAAGACATCATGCAAATCGTCCCGGTTGACGACAAACTGCTGGTCGAAGCCTATATCCGCCCGCAAGACATCGCCTTTATCCGCGTAGGCCAACCTGCATTGGTTAAAGTCAGCGCATACGACTACTCCATCTACGGCGGCTTGGAAGGCAAAGTTACCCTCGTTGGCGCCGATACCGTCAGCAACTCCATGCAAAACCGTGCCAACGACTTAAAACTTGACCCAAACCAAGTCTATTACCGTGTTCTCGTCCAAACCGAAAATAACTCCCTGAAAGACAAAAACGGCAAACCTATGCCGATTATTCCGGGTATGGTCGCAACGGTAGACATCAAAACCGGTGAAAAAACCATCTTCCAATACCTGATCAAACCGATCACGCGTATGAAACAAGCGTTGAGCGAACGCTAATCGATAAAACGATAAAAGGCCGTCTGAACGTTTTCAGACGGCCTTTGATTTATGTTTTCACTATGCCTGCTTATCTGGCAGATAAATTATTTCTCCTTAAACGTAGCTCCGACAAACGTCCTTTTCGGATTGCCGCGCTCAACTTGATAGAGTTGCGCGTGCTGCTCCTGTGCAAAACTTCCAGCTTGTCCGGCATGATGCTCCGCCAGCTTTTGCGCCAATGACATTACCGCCAATTTTTTATTGGCGTGCTGGCTGCGTTCGCTCTCGACCCGCACGGAAATGCCGCTTTCTTTATGGGTGGCGCGGACGGCGCTTTCGGTTTTATTGACGTGTTGCCCACCCTTGCCCCCTGAGCGGCAGGTTTGAAACTCGATTCCGTTTTCAGACGGCATTTCATACATCTGCGGCATATCGGGCAAGCGAAAAACGCCTATATACCAATTTTTACGCGGATGTTTCGGACGGACAGGGCTAGGACATATCCATTGGAGCGTCCCCTGCCAAGTTTGCACCAAGCTTTCGGCTTTCTGCCCTTCCAATTTGAGTGTTGCCGACAAAATACCGTACTTATCGGCGGTTTCGGTAACAAGTTCGGCATCAATGCCTTTGGCTTGAGCTTCGGCAAGCAGCTTGCCCAAGACGAAACGGGCAAATATTCGGCACTCTGCCGGCCCTTGCGCGGTGGAAATTTGCAGATAAATCAATGGTGTATTCTGTTTCATCTTTACGCTCCACACTCGCCGCCGGTTTTATAGGTCAAAACAGGTTTAAACCGCGCAACCAATTCAATCAAACCTGCATTTTTCATGGCGGCAATAACGCTGTCGATGCTTTTATAAGCCTGCGGTGCTTCTTCAAAAATCAAGGCCTTATCCTGACAAACGACCACACTTCCGAATTCGGTCTGGCGCAGGCTGTCGGCAGTATATTTGTGCGACAGCCTGCCTTTGCATTCGCCGCGCTGCCACTTCCGACCTGCGCCGTGAGCCAAGGTATTCAAAGAAATTTGGCAGTCTTCGGCAGGTCGAACCAGATAGCTGTAATCGCCGCGCGAGCCGGGTATCATGACCAAGCCTTTATCAGTGGGCGTTGCGCCTTTTCGGTGCAGCCAACCGGTTATGCCGTCAATCTCGGTTTGCTCCAAAAAATTATGGTGGACATCGAGCAGGCATGTTCCTTCTGCACGCCAACGGTCAAGCATTCTGGCCGCAATCAAACGGCGGTTAAGGCTGGCAAATTCAAGGGCTGCTTGGTGTTCGGCAAGATAGGCTGCCGCCGCTTCGCCCTCTTCCGCCAAACCTTGATGCCCAAAGGCGGCAATATGGCGTTGCAAAATCTGCTGGCCCAATCCGCGCGAACCGCTATGCACCAACAGTTGCAGATGGTTTTCATCGAAATCTGTCGGAAGCAAATCGGCGCAATAAACGTTATCAACGGTTTGCAACTCGGCAAAATGGTTGCCGCCGCCAATCGTACCTACGGCAAGGCCGTCTGAAAATTGGCGTATATCGACAGCGTCGTCTAATAAATCGACCTGTTCGTCTTTATCCAACGGCGTATCGATATTGCCCAGCTGTTTGGCGAGTTTGGCCGGTTTGAGTTTGGCTGCGCGTAAATCGGTCTGCCAAAACGCCATGCCGCAACCGATGTCGTTCCCAATCAGGGCAGGATAAAAATGACGGTCGCTGAAAAATGCCGCACCAACCGGATAACCGCGCCCTGCGTGTAAATCCGGCATTCCGGCAACGCGTAGCATATGCGGTAATCGGGCGGTGGTTTCGAGCTGTGCGACAGCGTTGCCTTCAATCCATGTATTTGAATCGGCAATAATTTGAATATGATGGGGATAATTGCCCATGTGTTTATGCTTTCTTTAAAACGGATAGAAACCGGCAACTGATGACAATAAATATCCACCGTCTGCGAAATGTTCAGACGGCCTGGTTTCTAGCCGATAATCGTAGGGAAAGCAGCCCAAAGCGGGCGACATGGAATGCGAAAAGCGTTATCCGAAAGTCAGACCGACGCTTGGGCTGCAAAGAATGTGATTGAGCGGATTGAAGTATTGCGTGTCATGGCTTGCTCCTTTCTTTGCATGAAAATATTAAAAACGTTCGGATTATAGAGTGTTCATTTCCAATCATGCAAACTTACTGACATCAATCTGCCAATGATGTTGTATAAATGGCAACTATTGAGAACATGATTTAGGCCGTCTGAAAACTTTTCAGACGGCCTTTGATACCCAATAATCCTTACAAAACAACGGTCGGATAAGAGCCGACAACTTTCACGAAGGAAGCGCGTTCGCTCAAAAGCTGCAAGGCTTTTTGGACATTTTCATCGCTTTGGTGGCCTTCAATATCGATGAAGAACAGGTATTCCCACAAAACCGATTTGCTTGGGCGGCTTTCAAATTTGGTCATGGAAATGCCTAATTCAGTAAAAGGTTGCAACAAAGAAGTAACGGCACCGGCACGGTTGGGTGCGGAGACGACCAAAGAAGTTTTGTCGTTGCCGCTGCGGCCGGTTTCTTGATGGCCCATCACCAAGAAGCGCGTGGTGTTGTTCGGTTCGTCTTCGATACACTCGGCGGCAAAGCTCAACTGATAAATTTCCGCGGCGATACGTCCGGCAATGGCGGCCACATTCGGGCTGTCAGACTCGGCAACCAACCGCGCTGCTTCGGCATTGCTGGCTACGGCGATACGTTCAGCATTGGGCAGATTGCGGCCAAGCCAGTCGTTGCATTGCGCCAAGGCTTGGGCATGGGCGAAAACTTTGGTAATGCCGCCGATTTCGTGGCTGTCTTTACGCAGCAGATTGTGATGAATGCGGACAACCACTTCGCCGCAGGCTTTCAACGCAGTTACGGCCAGCAAGTCCAAAGTGCGCCCCACTGAGCCTTCGGTCGAATTTTCTACCGGCGCCACCAAATAATCGGCTTGGCGCGTTTCGACTTGTTTGAAGCAGTTGTCGATGGTGGTACACGCCATGGTGTGTGCGGCGTGTCCGAAATGTTTGATGGCGGCTTGCTGGGTAAATGTCCCCTTCGGGCCCAAATAGGCAATCGTCAGCGGACGCTCCACCGCCAAACATTCGCTCATAATCTCGCGAAACAGCCGAGTAACCGATTCATCAGGCAAAGGGCCGCGGTTCAAATCCTGAATCCGGCGCAAAACGGCTACTTCCCGTTCAGGACGGTACACCGCGCCTGTCCCTTTCAATTCGCCGATAGCATGCGCATGACCGGCGCGCTCGTTGAGCAAACGGAGGATTTCCGCATCGATGCTGTCGATGGCATTGCGGTGCGGCAATAATTGTTCGTCTATGGATAAAGGCATAAGCTGTCTCGCAATTTTGTGAGGGATATTTTCATTTTAACATTAAAGGCCGTCTGAATTCCGTTTTCAGACGGCCTCAACACTATCTTTATCTAACTTTATCGTCTATCAGGTTTGCAAACGCCGCCAATTCCATCATAATTAAGCCTTTTGAACGACAAGGCCTATTCCATGCACTCAAACGGACTTTACACCCGTTTTCTGCCCGATGAAGAAGCAACCCTGAAACTGGGTGAAGAATGGAGCAAGCAGCTTTCCGCTCCGCTGACCATCTATCTTGAAGGCGGGCTGGGTGCAGGCAAAACCACGCTGACACGCGGGATTTTGCGCGGACTGGGGCATACGGGCGCAGTTAAAAGCCCGACTTACACCATTGTCGAATCTTATCCGCTGGATGCATTCACCCTCCACCATTTCGACCTCTACCGCTTTACCATACCCGAGGAATGGGAAGATGCCGGTTTGGACGAATTGTTTGCGCCCGACAGCATCTGCCTCATCGAATGGCCGCAGCAAGGCGGGGAATTCACGCCTCCGGCAGATATTACCATTACATTGACGTATACCGATAAGGGCAGAACCTGCACCTTTTCCGCCCACACAAACCAAGGCCGAAAAAGTTTAGAATCATGGTCAAATTAACTAGAAGACACATTCTCCGTCAAGGCACAGGACTATTTCTCACCCTCACGCCCGTTGGTGCCGCATTGGCCAAACCGGCCTCTCCTGCGCAATTCCTTGCCGTCCGCATTTGGCCGGCGCACGCCTACACACGCGTTACCCTTGAGAGCAACCACTCGATGAAATACCAACATTTTATGTTGGACAACCCCAGCCGGTTGGTCGTGGATATTCAAGGAGCGGAAATCAACAGCGTCCTGCAAGGCATTTCCAGCAAAGTGCTGTCTAACGACCCTTTTATCCGCAGCATTCGCGCCGGTCAAAATACGCCCAGCACCGTGCGTATCGTCATCGACCTCAAACAAAGCACCCATCCGCAAGTCTTTGCGCTCGCTCCCGTCGGCAACTTCAGAAACCGCTTGGTTATCGACCTCTATCCGCACGGCGCAGATGCCAACGACCCGATGATGGCCTTGCTCAACGGCAATATCCCCAAACAACGTCCGAATACCAATATCGCATACGATACCCCTGCCCCTAAAAGCAATCGCAGCAGCAGCGGCAACCGCCGTCCCGTGATTATGATCGACCCCGGGCATGGCGGCGAAGACCCCGGCGCAATCGGCCCGAGCGGCCTCAAAGAGAAAAACGTCGTACTCTCCATCGCACGCGAAACCAAAAAACGCCTCGAAGCCTTGGGTTACAACGTATTCATGACGCGCAACGAAGACATCTTTATCCCATTGGGCGTACGCGTTGCCAAAGGCCGTATGCGCAATGCCGACGTATTCGTATCCATCCACGCCGATGCCTTTACCAGCCCGTCCGCTCGCGGTACCGGCGTATATATGCTCAATACCAAAGGCGCGACCAGCTCGGCGGCAAAATTCCTTGCCCAAACCCAAAACAACGCCGACGCCATCGGCGGCGTACAAACCAGTGGCAACCCCAATGTCGACAACGCCATTTTGGACATGACCCAAACCGCGACCCTGCGCGACAGCCGCAAGCTCGGCCATTCCGTCTTGACCGAATTGGGCAAACTCAACCAATTACACAAAGGCCGCGTTGACGAGGCTAACTTTGCTGTCCTCCGCGCGCCGGATGTTCCGTCCATTTTGGTGGAAACCGCCTTCCTCTCCAACCCTACCGAAGAGCGGCTGCTCGGCAGCGAATCCTTCCGCCAACAATGCGCCCAAGCCATTGCAACAGGCATTCAAAAATACATCAATACCGCCGTTTTACGACGCGGATAATGGTTTAATGAAACAAAGGCCGTCTGAAAATTTTTCAGACGGCCTTATCTTTTCAAGCAATCTATTTAACCGCACTTCCCTACTGCAGCCGGATAGACAGATACCTTCGTCTGCGTCAATGCAAATAAGTTTTCCAATTGCGTTTGCGCCTGACGGTTGGCATGTTCCAAAATCTCAGCCTTGCACGCGCTTTGCAATACCTGCCGTTTCGCCTCTTCCTGCACCGTCTTAAATACAGACTTATCCATAGGCAGCAAATTAAACGAGCCGGTCTGAATATCGTACACTTCGATATTTTCCAAATCCACGCTCAAGATTTCCACCGCCGGCAGACTGATAATTACCTTGTCGTCCACAATATTGACATTGTCCGCGCCTAACTTGTCCAAATCCAAACCGGCCAACACCTTACCGCGCACAATAAAAATACCGCTTTGCGAATCCTGCCACAGCCTGCGCCAATCCCCTTTTTTCTCCGTACGGATAATCGTATCGATATAAAATGCCGTACTTTCCAAGCGGTTCATCTGCTTAATCTGCATCAAAACCCCCTCACGGGACAAAACCTGATGTTCTTCGTTCTGACCATGCAGGGCATAAAACCAGCCGCCCGCAGCCGTCAGCGCACACAACACCAGCACGACCAATCCGCGCCCAAACATTTTCATTTCAAACATCCCCCGTTAAAATAATCATCAAAACATTCCCCATATTCTCCCAAAACCGTCAATTTCAAGCCATACCCAGGCCGTCTGAAACAATAAATTTCATTACTAAAAAGTAATAAAAAAATCTCAACAAACAAAGTTTGCCTTTTGGTAAAGACAAGACTACAATCCATTACACACAATTCAATTTCATCTCATCATGAATACCACCGACCTGCGCCGCCACAACCTGCGGCAATGGATAACACAACACCACAACGGCCAGCAGACCAGGTTTGCACAAGCCATCGCCATCAACCAAGGCGAGCTGTCCGCCCTGCTGAAAAACAAATCTTTCGGCGAGAAAAAAGCCCGAAAAATCGAGCAGGCAGCCAATATGCCTGACATGTGGCTGGATCAAGACCACCAAGACCGCCACGCCCCCACCATCAGCCAAGAAAGAAATACCATGTCCCACATCTCCACCATCCCCGAAATCCTAGCAGACATCAAAGCCGGCAAAATGGTCATCATCACCGATGCCGAAGACCGCGAAAACGAAGGCGACTTGCTGATGGCCGCCCAATTCGTTACCCCCGAAGCCATCAACTTCATGATCAAAAACGCACGCGGCCTAGTCTGCCTGCCGATGGACGGCGAAATGGTCGAAAAACTCGGCCTGCCCATGATGACCCAGAAAAACGGCGCGCAATACGGCACCAACTTTACCGTCTCCATCGAAGCCGCCCACGGCATTACCACCGGCATTTCCGCCGCCGACCGCGCCCTGACTATTCAAACCGCCGTTTCCCCATCCGCCAAACCTGAAGACATCGTCCAACCCGGCCACATCTTCCCACTGCGCGCCCAAAAAGGCGGCGTACTCGTCCGCGCCGGACACACAGAAGCCGGCGTTGACCTGGCACAAATGAACGGCCTGATTCCTGCCGCCGTCATCTGCGAAATCATCAACGACGACGGCACCATGGCGCGTATGCCCGAACTGATGAAGTTCGCCGAAGAACACAATCTCAAAATCGGCACCATTACCGACCTCATCGAATACCGCAGCCGTACCGAAAGCCTGCTTGAAGACATGGGCAACGCCCCCGTACAAACCCCATGGGGCGAGTTCCAACAACACGTTTACGTCGACAAACTCTCCGGCGAAACCCACCTCGCCCTCGTCAAAGGCACACCAACCGCCGACGAAGAAACCCTCGTCCGCGTCCACGAACCCTTCAGCGTGATGGACTTCATCCAAGCCAATCCGCGCCATTCATGGTCATTACCTAAAGCCCTTGAGCGCATCCAACAAGCCGAAAGCGGCGTAGTCATCCTCCTGCACCGCACCGAAGACGGCGCCACCCTGCTCGACCGAACCCTGCCCAAAGGCGCAAATCAAGCCTACAAATGGGACAGCAAAAGCTACGGCATAGGCGCACAAATCCTCGCCGGCCTCAACGTCAAAAAACTGCGCGTCCTCGGCCAGCCATCATCCTTTACCGGCCTCACCGGCTTCGGCCTCGAAGTCGTCGGCTTTGAAGAAGCTGAAAAATAATCTTGCTTGATTGGTTCTCAAAGCAGATGAAACAAAAGGCCGTCTGAAAATTTTCAGACGGCCTTTTAAGTTTGTTATCCAATTCAAAACAGCGAATATAAAAAAGCCGATACACCTTTCCGATGTATCGGCTTTCGTTATCTGCTTAACGCTTAATTTCTGCCGGGCAATTCTTTTTCGCTCAATGGTTTGATGTACCAAATATCGCGGCAGTAGTCGGCGATGGAGCGGTCGGATGAGAAGAAGCCCATGTTGGCGATGTTGATCAAGGCTGATTTGCGCCATGCGGATACGTTGCGGTAGTGTTCGTCCGCTTTGTATTGCGTGTCGATGTAGCTGCGGAAATCGGCCATCAGTTGATAGAAGTCGCCGTATGGTTGCAACACGTCGTTGTAGCGGTTTGGCTCTTCCGGAGAGAAAGTGCCTTGGCTAATTTGGTTGACGACGCGGCGCAGGTCGCTGTCTCGCTCGATATAGCTCAACGGGTCGTAACCGTTGCGGCGGATTTCTTCGACTTGCTCGACGGTGTTACCGAAGATATAGCAGTTGTCCGCGCCGACTTTTTCCAAAATCTCAACGTTCGCGCCGTCCAGCGTACCCATGCAAAGCGCGCCATTAAGGGCGAATTTCATGTTGCTGGTACCGGATGCTTCTGTACCTGCCAGTGAAATTTGTTCGTGCAAATCGGCGGCTGGGATGATGATTTGGGCAAGGCTGACGCTGTAATTCGGGATGTAAACGACTTTAATCAGGTCACGGATACGGGTGTCGTTGTTGATGACTTTGGCAACGTCGTTAATCAATCGGATGATTTTCTTCGCCATGTAATAGGCGGAAGCGGCTTTACCAGCAAAGATGAACACACGCGGCTGCCAATCGAAATCCGGGTTTTCCAGGATTTTGTTGTAGCGGTCGACGATATGCATCACGTTCAATGCTTGACGTTTGTACTCGTGGATACGTTTGATTTGGATGTCGAAAAGTGCATCGGTGTTAACTTTGATGCCCAGCTCGGTGTCGATGTATTTAGCAAGGCGCTCTTTGGCGGCTTTTTTCACTTCGCCGAATTCTGCCTGTACGGAGGCATCGTCCACTTTGTCGTTGAGCTTGGTCAGGTTGTCCAAATGCAGACGCCAGTCTTCGTCGCCCAAATGTTTGTCCAAGAATTTGGTCAGGCCCGGGTTGGCGATGTTGATCCAGCGGCGCGGGGTTACGCCGTTCGTTACGTTGGTAAAGCGTTCCGGGAACACTTTGGCAAAGTCGGCGAAGATGGATGTGGTCATCAAATCGGAGTGGATTTTGGCCACGCCGTTGACTTTGTGCGAACCGATTACGGCAAGCCATGCCATGCGGACGCGACGGCCGTGGGTTTCGTCAATGATGGATACGCGGCGGACAAAGTCGTCGTCGAAGTTGCCGATGGCGCGTAAGGCATTGAGGAAGTAGGCGTTGATTTCAAAGATGATGTCCAAGTGGCGCGGCAGCAGACGGCCCATCAGGTCAACCTGCCAGGTTTCCAAGGCTTCGCTCATCAACGTGTGGTTGGTGTAAGAGAAAATCTTACAGCACATATTCCATGCTTCGGTCCATGCGATGCCCTCTTCGTCAATTAGGATACGCATCAATTCTGGAATAGCGAGCACCGGATGGGTGTCGTTCAAATGGATGGCGACTTCGTCCGCCAAAGTGCGGATGCTTGGGAAACGGCATTTGTGGCGGGCGACGATGTCTTGAACGGAAGCGGAAACCAAGAAGTATTCTTGCTTCAGGCGCAATTCGCGGCCGGAATCGGTAGAGTCATTCGGATACAGAACGCGTGAGATATTTTCGTCGCTGTTTTGTGCGCGAACGGCAGAGGCATAGTCGCCTCGGTTGAAGTCGGCAAGGTCAAACAGGTTGCCTGCGTGTGCAGTCCACAAGCGCAATGGGTTGGCACATTCGCCGCCATAGCCAGGAATGATTTCATCGTATGCCCAAGCGGAAATTTCTTCGCTTGGCTGCCATTCTTTTTTATCACCCAAGTTCAATACTTGACCGCCGAAACGGACGGAATATTGTTTGTTCGGACGGGCAAACTGCCATGCCAAATCTTGGTCGAGCCACAAATCAGGTTTTTCAACTTGTTGGCCATCCACGATTTCTTGTTTGAACATACCGTATTGGTAACGGATGCCGTAGCCCATGGCCGGAATGCGCAGGGTTGCCAAAGAGTCAAGGAAGCAGGCGGCCAGACGGCCCAAACCGCCGTTACCCAAACCCGGATCTTCTTCTTGTTCGCAGACATCGGCAAATTCTTTGCCCAGTTGCTTAAAAGCTTCTTCAAATTCGGCGTAAACGCCTTCGTTAATCAGCGCGTTGACAAACGAACGGCCGAGCAGGAATTCCATAGACAGGTAATAAACCATGCGTTTGCTGTTGTCGATGTGGGCGCGGCGTGTTTTGAGGAAATCTTCTGCAATCAGGTCACGCGCGGCAAGCATGGCGGCGTTGAGCCATTGGTGTGAAGTTGCCTCCTTCGGATCTACGCCCAAGATGAAAATCAGCTTGTAAACGATGGATTTACGGATGGTTTCGGCGTCCGGTTTAGGCATTACATAATCGTAACCGGAGATAGGGAGTTTTTTCTTAGCCATGGAAGCCTTTCTCTAGCGTGAGGCACTGGACAACGCGCCTGATGGTTTTATTAAAAACAACGAAACTCGGTTTTCAGACGGCCTGACAACGACAACAGGCCGTCTGAAAGGAATGATGCGTAGATTTGTTACAAACTAAGGGGATTATAGCGGAAAGATTTAAAAAAAGGATATATTTTTCTTTATAAAACATTCAATTAACAATTAAACCATTCATCATCTTATCGGCATTTTCAATTTATACCACCAAGCCAAAAATGAACAAATATTGACAAAATATCAAAGAGTTAATCAACCAATAATTTGATTCTCATTTACTTTGTTTTATGTAAAATCCAAATCCCCATATGCTCAACAACACATTTTCCTGATTCTTCGTAATTAAATTTCTCAGATGGTACGCAAGAAATTTCCCAATTGCCTTGAGGAAGGTTAAATAACTGACGACTACGTTTGGCATTGACCAACAGCAGCCATTCATCGTCCAAAACAATCTGAATCGCCTTACTACCCCTATTGTTCCAACAATATCCGGTCATCGGGCTGCTATCGGCATTAAGCCATTGCACACGCTCTTTTTCCCACCAGCAATCATCTGTCAGCAGCTTGATTTGACTTCGGACGCGTATCAGTTCTTGAGTGTAATTTTGCAACTCATGAGGCTCATTTTGCCAATCCAACCATGTAATCGGATTATCTTGGCAGTAGCTGTTGTTGTTGCCGTGCTGACTGTTGCCGAACTCATCTCCGGCCAAAAGCATGGGCGTACCGTTGGATAAAAACAAGGAGGCAAGCAGCGCTTTGGAGGTGTATTCGCGGTTGAGCAAAATCTCTTCATCATCGGTTTCGCCTTCTACGCCGTGGTTGTAGCTGATGTTTTCATTATGCCCGTCGCGGTTGTTTTCGCCGTTGGCTTCGTTGTGTTTTTCGTTGTAGCTGACCAAATCGCGCAGAGTGAAGCCGTCGTGTGCAGTGATGAAGTTGATGCTGGCGGACGGGTGGCGGCCGCTGTGGTTGAAAATATCGGACGACCCGGCCAAGCGTTCGGCAAATGCGCCCAAATTGCCGCTTTCCCATAGCCAAAACGCGCGCATATCATCGCGGAAACGGCCGTTCCATTCGGCAAAAGGTTGTGGGAAATTGCCCAAGTGATAGCCGCCCTCGCCGATGTCCCATGCTTCGACAATCAGTTTCAGACCGGCCAATACCGGGTCTTGATACAGGACTTGGAAAAAACGGCCGTACGATTGGAAATCGGGCTCGCGTCCCAATACGGTTCCCAAATCGAAACGGAAGCCGTCAATATGGAACTCTTCCGCCCAATAGCGCAGGCTGTCTGCCGCCCAACGGGTAACGTCACGCCGGACAATATTGAGCGTATTGCCGCAACCCGACCAGTTTTCATAATTGCCGTAAGGGGTGTGCCAATACCATAAGGTGTTGTCGATACCGCGCTGACACAGCATCGGGCCTTTGTCGTCCTGCTCTGCCGTGTGGTTGTACACGACATCCAAAATCACTTCCAAACCAGCCTGATGCAAGGCTTTGACCGCTTGTTTAAACTCCGCCGCAGCACGCTCAGGATTATCGGCATAAGACGGCTCGACGGCAAAATGAGAATAAGTGTTGTAGCCCCAATAATTGCTCAAGCCCATCTGCTGAAGATGGTATTCGTCCAGATGATAATGAATCGGCAGCAGCTCGACCGTCGTCACCCCCAACTCTTGCAGATAGGCCAAAACCCGTTTATCACTCAAGGCTTTATAAGTGCCTGCATATTTCAAATCGGGGAACTGCTTGGTCAACCCTTTGACATGGGCTTCATAAATAACGGTTTTGCCCCACGGTATTTCCGGACGGCAATCTTTAGCCCAATTAAATCGGCTGCGTCCGATCACGACGCTTTTCGGCGCAACAGCGGCATTGTCGCGTTCATCTTCCGGCCTGAACCATGCCATTTCTTCGGCGTTACGGTAGCTTGGTTTGCCGTCAATTTTTTTGGAATACGGATCAATCAGCAATTTGTTGGGATTGAAACATGAGCCGTATTCTGCGTTTTCACGTCCATACACGCGGAAACCGTATCGCTGCCCTGCTTTAACGTCCGGCACAAATCCGTAAAATACCGAACCGCGCCGCGAAGGCATCTCCAAACGGGTTTCTTTATCCTTATCAAACAGACACAATTCGACCTTTTCGGCATTGATGGAAAACAAGGTGAAATTCGCGCCCTTGCTTGTCAGGGTCGCACCCATGGGATAAGGCTTGCCTTCCTCGATATGCCATGATTTGGCAGTCATAGAATGATTCCTTGGTATGTATTTGGTTTCGTGTCCAATATAAGGCCGTCTGAAAATCTTTCAGACGGCCTTGAATCATATTGATATCACTATCTTTTAATTTTCAGCTGATTGGGCAGGCATGATGCCCACCCTCAAAGTTGATTTACGCTTCTTCTTTGACTGCCGCCTGATACAGGTAAACGGTTGCCAACGGCGGTACGGTAACAGACAGGGAATTTGGTTTGCCATGCGACCAAACTTCATCTGTCTCCACCGTTGCACCGGCAGAAACGCCGCTGCCTTTGTAATGCAGGTCGTCTGAGTTGAGGATTTCGCGGTATTCGCCGACAGAATTCACACCAAAGCGGTAGCCTTCGCGTACAACAGGCGTGAAGTTGCTGATGACGATAACACGGTTGCCTTCGCGGTCGCGGCGCTCGAAGACGAATACGGAATTGTCGCCGTCATCAGCAACCAGCCACTCAAAGCCTTCAGGCCATTGGTCTAATTGATAAAGCGGCGCAGTGTCTTTATAGACATGGTTCAACTCGCGCACAAAGTCTTGTACGCCTTTGTGCCAGCCGCCTTCTTGCTCCAGCAAGAACCAATCCAGTCCTTCGTTGTAGTTCCACTCGCGGCCTTGTGCAAACTCGCTGCCCATAAACAAGAGTTTTTTGCCGGGGAAGCCGTACATAAAGCCGTAGTAGGCGCGCAGGTTGGCAAATTGTTGCCAGCAGTCGCCGGGCATACGTCCGAGCAGCGAACGTTTGCCGTGCACGACTTCATCGTGTGAAAGCGGCAGGACAAAGTTTTCGCTGTACTGGTACATCATGCCGAAAGTCATTTTGTTGTGGTGATATTTGCGGTTGATAGGGTCTTCCATCATGTAACGCAAAGTATCGTTCATCCAGCCCATATTCCATTTGAAGCTGAAGTTCAAACCTTCTTGGCGAGTCACATTGGCGAATGAAGTAGATTCTTCGGCAATTTCAGTCGCAGCCGGAACTTCCTCTTTCAACATGGTGTTGGTATCACGTAGGAAAGCGATGGCTTCGAGGTTTTCATGGCCACCGTATTGGTTCGGAATCCACTCGCCGTCTTTGCGCGAATAGTTGCGGTAAATCATCGAAGCCACCGCGTCAACGCGGATACCGTCAAAGCCGAAACGCTCTATCCAATACAAAGCATTGCCTTGCAGGAAGTTTTTCACTTCGTTTCTGCCGAAGTTATAAATCAGGGTGTTCCAGTCTTGGTGGTAGCCTTCGCGCGGATCGGCGTGTTCGTACAGCGCGGTGCCGTCGAATTTGGCCAGGCCGTGATCATCAGTTGGGAAATGGCCGACCACCCAGTCGAGGATAACGCTGATACCCTCGTCGTGCGCAGCTTTAATCAATGCGCGCAATTCTTCCGGCGAACCGAAACGGCTGGTCGGCGCATACAAACCGGTTGCCTGATAGCCCCATGAGCCGTCAAACGGATATTCGGAAACAGGCAGAAATTCGATATGGGTGAAGCCCATGTCTTTGACGTATGCGACCAATTCTTTGGCGAGCTGTTCGTAAGTCAGCCAGAAATTGTTTTCCGGATTGCGCTTCCACGAACCCAAATGTACTTCATAAATGCTGATCGGCGCATCAATAGCGTTGGCACGGGCGCGGAAGGCCGGTTCTTCCACTTCGTCAGGCAAACCGCGCACGATAGATGCCGTGGTCGGGCGCAATTCCGCACCGAAAGCATACGGGTCGGCTTTTTCGCGCACATTACCGTTGGCATCGCGGATTTCAAATTTGTATAGGGCGTTGAGTTTGACGGCAGGGATGAAGATGTCCCAAATGCCGTTGTCGCGGTGGAAACGCATCACATGGCGGCGGCCGTCCCAGTTGTTGAATTCGCCGATAACGGAAACGCGTTGCGCATTTGGCGCCCAGACGGCAAAACGTACACCCTTCACGCCGTCCAACTCGGCAAAATGCGCGCCTAAAGTCTCATAAGGACGCAGGTGTTTGCCTTCGGCCAACAGCCAGGAATCCATGTCTTGCAACGCAGAGCTGAAATGATAAGGGTCTTCTTCAATCACTGGCTCGGTGTCTTCGGTGTAACGGATACGCAAAGCATAATCGGGCGCATCATCGGGCAAGACGGCCACAAAGAAACCGCGTTCATCAATTTTTTCAGACGGCACGATGAGTTCGCCGTTGCGGCGGTTCACGATATCCACGCTTACTGCGCTGGGAATCAAAACGCGTACTACTTCATCGCCCTCTGCAAGGCGGTGTCGTCCCAGATAAGCGAACACATCGCTATGGGTGGCAAGAAACAGGCTTTCGACCGTATCGCGCTCGATTTGGTCAAGTTCATGATAAGTCTTGATTTGGCTGTTTGTTTTCATGCGTACCTCGTCAATAATGGCAAGTTGGCCGCCCATGAGGCGGTGTTGTAGGAAATCTTCCAAAGAAACCGGCATTTTTTGCGCCCAGTTCGGATAGCCTTCGGTTACACCCGGGACATTCAAATTGTCAATGACGCCCAGCAGGTTTTCCAATTGTACGGCGTAAAGTTTGCTGCGGCTCAATGCACCGTATTTGTGCAAAGCCGCCAGCAAAGTTTCATCGGCTTTTGCCGGCATTTGTACGTCTGCACCCAGACAGCCGGCATATTTCAATTTGTCCAGCAAATCGGCTTTATCGTGTTCACGCTCGTCCAAGGCCGTCTGAAAAGCGGCTGCATCAGGCAAAGTACCGAGTTTGAACATCGTATCCAAATCTTTACCTGTCCAATAACCTGCCAAGGGCGCGACATCGTGGGTACTGATGACCGTAATCGCCTGCTCGGGGTATTCTTCAGGTAATTGAAAACCGTTCCAGCCCTTGCTGAAATACATCACTTTGTAGGAAAACACTTGATAACGGTTGAGCAGATAACGCGCTTGATCGGGTACCGTCCCCAAGTCCTCGCCGATGATGACGCAACGGTTGCGCCGGCTTTCCAAAGCCAATATGGCAAAAGTCACTTCGGCGTCGTAATGCACATATGCGCCGAAATCCGCTGTTTTATCGTTTAAAACCCACCACAAACGACACAATGCCATCACATGGTCAATCCGCAACACGCTATACAAGCGCATGTTTTCGCGCAACAGATGAGCAAACTTTTCATAGCCCGTATGTTTCAACATCGACGGATTAAGCGGCGGCAAATTCCAATTCTGCCCGGTCGGCCCCAAAGGATCGGGCGGCGCACCGACCGATACGTTCATACAATAATCTTGGCGGTTTAACCAAGTATCCGCACTGCCGCGCGCCACGCCGACCGCCAAATCGCCGTAAATACCGAGTTTGACACCGTATTCGGCAGCGGCTTGGTTGACTTCTTGCAATTGCTCCGCGCAAAGCCATTGCAGCCACATATAAAAACGGATTTCTCGCTCATGACTGCGCGCGAATTTTTCTACTGCTTCGCCATCAGGTTGATGAAATTCAGACGGCCATGACTGCCAACCCACTTGTCCGGGACGGCTGTAATACTGGTCCAAAGCCTCAAACAAACCAAAGCCCTGCAAAGCCTTGCCTTTTTCTAATACAAATGCTTCAAATGCAGCGCGTTCATTTGCCGCAGCCTCGCAAGTATCTTGTTCAAACGCGTTAAACGCCATGTGCAGCGCATCACGCTTGCATACCCAAACCGCCGTATAAGTCACCGTTTCCGTAACACGCAAAGCGGCAATGCGCTGACGGATTTTCGGTTGTGCCAGCCAGTTTTTCAGTTGCTCGTTATAAGTAAACGCACCGACTTTTTCGATATCCAAATAAATGGGATTGAGCCATTCGCGCGAAGAAGGGCTATACGGGCTGGCAAAGGCAGGTTTGCTGGTAAACAAGGCATGCAAAGGATTGATACCGACAAAATCCAGCTTTTTCTCTGCTGCATATTTCATCAGGTTCAGCAAATCGGTAAAGTCGCCTATGCCCCAGTTGCGCTCGGAACGTAGGCTGTACAAATGCATGGTCAAACCATTCATCCGACCGCCATTGGCAAGCAGTTTAGGCTGATAAACCGATTCAGGCGCAACAATCAGGCGCACAAGGCGACATTTGCCGCCGGTCTCGGCCGACAAGGTGTAATAACCGCAAGCCAGTTGGGGCAGCTTAATCCAAAGCGTATCGTTGTCGCCCGGATATAAAGTCAAGTTCTGGCACTCATCCGCCTCATCAATTAATACGACCGCTTCCGCACCATGAAATTCAGACGGCATCTGTAAAGATTCTTCACCGTTTTCATGCGCGACCATCGTATTCAGATAAAGGCCGTCTGAATCCGGTTTGCTTTTGTCCAAAACAGCAACAATCGATTCCAAAACCTCAGGTTTGGTCGCATGATATGTACCGTTGATGTCGTGGTAGCCTAAATCAATACCGGCCTCTAGAGCCTGCTGCTCCAATGTCTCACTCATTGCATTCTGCCTGTTTTACCAATATCTGAATCTTAATACAGATTCTGCCGCACCGTGATATGTAATTCATTGTAGTATCAAACAAACCCCATATTTCCCCGCTTGATTTGACCTGCGCCAAAATTTCCTATTTATCTGTCTTGTAAAAACTTAAAGGCCGTCTGAAAAGGAGGATTTCATTCCTTTTCAAACGGCCTTTATCATGCTTCAAACCTGATTAGTGGTGGTGGTGACCATGCGGGCCATGTACGTGACCGTGGGCAATTTCTTCCTCAGTTGCATCGCGCACACCTTCAACAGTCGCTTTGAACAATACTTTCATACCGGCCAAAGGATGGTTGCCGTCTACTACGGCTTTACCGTCGGCAACATCGGTTACACGATAAATCAATACATCGCCTGTTTCCGGATCATCGGCTTCAAACATCATGCCGACTTCGACTTCAACAGGGAATACACTTACATCTTCAATGCGTACCAGCTCAGGATCTTGTTCGCCGAAAGCATCCTCAGGGGACAAAGCCACTTCAACGGTATCGCCTACATTTTTGCCGTGCAACGCTTCTTCCACTAAAGGGAAAATACCGTCATAACCGCCATGCAGGTAAGCAATCGGCTCTTCGGTTTTGTCCAACAGTTGGTTGTTTGCATCGTACATTTCATAATGCAGGGAAACTACGGAATTTTTAACAATAGACATCATGTCATCCTTAATCAATATTTAAAAGTCAAGTTCAGGCTATTCTATCACAGCTGTAACTAAACAATCGGTTTACCTTAAACAAATACTTTTGGTGAACACAACAAAACCGAAAAAGTCCATATAAAAAACAAAATTGAATGATTCCAATCCATAAAAGTTGCTTTTTCACAACACAAAGTTGCTAAATTACAAAAAAATCCCAAAACGCAAAAACATTCCAAACCCTTAAATCCAACAACAGTTAAAAATAATCAAGCTATTGAATACAAATGATTTTTAAAATTTTCATTAATTATGAATATTTTTAGATTATTTTTTACCTACTCCCCTGATTTACATTATTTTCGCTAATTTTGTATTGATTTTAGTATGTAAACGGTTAAGCAACGTTGCATTGACCAATCCCGTGGGGCATAATAACGAAAAATTCAGCAATGAATTTCTACTGTACAGGCCGTTTGACGGCTATTTTTAGTTTAAATCGATTTAAAAAAAGGTCCTCAAAAATGAAAAAATCTCTGTTCGCTGCTGCTTTGTTGTCTTTAGCTTTGGCCGCTTGTGGCGGTGCTGATAAAGCTGCTGAAACTGCTGCTTCTGCCGCATCTGCTGCTTCTGAAGCCGCTGCTTCTGCTACTGAAGCTACCGAAGCTGCTGCTACTGAAGCTGCTGCATCTGCTACCGAAGCCGCTGCTTCTGCTACTGAAGCTGCTGCATCTGCTGCTGAAGCCGCTGCTTCTGCCGCTTCTGAAGTTGCTAAATAATATTCTTTTGAATATAAGAAAAGCAGGATACCATTGCGTATCCTGCTTTTTTACATTCTTCATACTCCCCTTTCCAACTTGTCCGCCTGACTGCCATGCACCTTCACGACCGTTTTGCTGAGTTTCTTTCCGCCTCTGAAATCATCGAAGCCACTCCGGCCTTGTTAAACGACCAACGCCGCCGCTTTGTTTCTTCACCGGATATTGTCTTACAGCCGAACTCTGTCGAAAGCGTGCAAAAAATCATGCGTTTCTGTTTTGAAAACCGCATCCGCGTCACCCCGCAAGGCGGCAATACCGGATTATGCGGCGCAACGGTAACCACCGAAGGCGTACTGCTCAACCTCTCCAAGCTAAACCGCATCCGCGATATCAACCTTGCCGACAACAGCATGACGGTTGAAGCTGGCGTGATTTTGCAAAATGCTCAAAAGGCGGCAGCCGAAGCCGGACGACTGTTTCCGCTCAGCCTTGCCAGCGAAGGCTCTTGCCAAATCGGCGGCAATATCGCCTGTAATGCCGGCGGTTTGAATGTCTTGCGTTACGGCAGTATGCGTGATTTGGTATTGGGTTTGGAAGTCGTTTTACCAAACGGCGAACTGGTTTCCCACCTTCAGCCCCTGCACAAAAACACGACCGGCTACGATTTGCGCCATCTTTTTATCGGTAGCGAAGGAACATTGGGCATCATTACCGCCGCCACACTCAAACTCTTTGCTCAGCCCAAAACCAAAGCGACAGCATGGGTAGGTTTAGACGATATTGAATCCGCCGTCTCGCTTTTGACTGCGGTACAAGGCCATTTTGCCGAGCGCTTGACCAGCTTCGAGCTGATCAGCCACTTTGCCCTCGATTTATCTTCGGAATTCAGCCAACTCAAAAAGCCTGCCGATGCGCAATGGCATATTTTGATTGAACTTGCAGATTCCGTTCCCGATGCCGGACTGGATGAAAAACTTGCCGAATTTCTCTATCAAAACGGATGGGAAAACAGCATCTTAGCGCAATCCGAGCAAGAGCGCTCCGACTTATGGACCTTGCGTGAAAATATTTCCGCTTCCCAACGCAAACTCGGCACCAGCATCAAACACGACATCGCCGTCCCTATCGCCCAAGTGGCCGCCTTTGTCCGCCAATGCGCCCCTGCCTTGGAAACCCACTTTCCCGGCATACAGATTGTCTGCTTCGGACATTTAGGCGACGGCAGCCTGCATTACAATACATTCCTGCCCAACGTATTGAGCAACGAAGCCTACCAATACGAAGACGCCGTCAATACCATTGTTTATGAAAACATCCTTGCCTGCCACGGCACGATTGCCGCCGAACACGGCGTAGGCATCATCAAAAAACATTGGCTGCCCCGTGTGCGTACGCAGGCCGAACTCATGCTGATGCATGCCATCAAAAATCAGCTTGACCCTTATGGCATTATGAATCCGGACAAACTCCTGCCTTCTTTGGATTAAGCAATACAAAAAGGCCGTCTGAAACATTTCAGACGGCCTTTTTATCTTATCCACACTATTTCAATGCCGTTTTCCAATCCAATCCGCCCAAGGACGGTACCTGTATCACTTCATTGGTATCCAAATTGATCGCCGTCAGCTCTCCGCCCCACAACGCGCCGGTATCCAAAGCAATAACCTGATCGGTATTAACGTAGCCCAATGACGACCAATGTCCGAACACGGTAATATAATCCAAATTCTGCCTATCGGGCGCTTTAAACCAAGGGCGCAGGTAAAGCGGCATTTTTTTCAGAGTGGATTTATATTCGTAATCCAATTCGCCTTTGTATGTCAGCGCCCGCATACGGGTAAAGACGTTGATAATCATGCGTAGGCGCTCATAGCCTGTCAAATCATCCGTCCACTCGGTCGGCTTGTTGCCGTACATTTTGCCAAAAAATTTCCTGTACTTTTTACCTTGCAATTCATCCTCAGCTTCACGGGCAAGGCTTTCAGCTTTATCAACCGACCATTGCGGCAAAATACCGGCATGCACCATCACATGTCTGTCGCCGCGCACCAAAAGCGGTTGATGACGCAGCCAGTCAAGCATGGCATAACTATCGGGATGGGTCAAAATCGGCTCAACCGTATCACTGCGCTTGAGCGTTCCTTCACCGCAACCAACTGCCAAAAGATGTAAATCATGATTGCCCAAAACCATTTGCACGCTGTTGTCATGCTCTTTGGCAAATTTCAGGGTTTCCAAGGACTTCGGGCCGCGATTGACAATATCGCCGACCAGCCAAAGGGTGTCCGTACCATGATTAAAGCCGATTTTGGCAAGCAACAAAGTCAGCTCGTCAAAACAGCCTTGAATGTCTCCGATTGCGTAATGTGCCATTATTATTGTTTTCCGTTGTTATTCTTTTCAGACGGCCTCAAGCCCAGCCCAGGCCGTCTGAAAACATCATTTATGCATTTAAAACCAATACTGCTTCTGCTTCAACCTGAACGCCTTTAGGCAGGCTGGCCACGCCAACTGCCGCGCGCGCAGGGAAAGGTTGTTCGATAAATTCAGCCATCACTTCATTGAATACGGCAAAGTTGGCCAAATCAGTCAAATAAGCATTGAGTTTGACGATATCGTTCAAAGAACCGCCGGCCGCTTCGGCTACGGCTTGCAGGTTTTTAAATACTTGCACTGCTTCGGCGCGAAAGTCACCATCGCCGACCACAGTCATCGTAGCCGGATCCAAAGGAATCTGACCGCTCATATAAACCGTATCGCCTGCGCGGACTGCTTGGCTGTATGCGCCAATCGCGGCAGGGGCTTTGTCGGTATGGATAATGGTTTTAGACATGATATTCTCCTCAAATAGAAATGTCAGAATCAGGTGGAAGCTTCGAATTTTACTTTCAACAGAAATACGTTTCAATAAAAGCATTCAATTAATGCGTTTAGCCCGTCTTGTTCTTCCTCGATTTTAAACCTACAATCCCACACATTATTCATTTCAAAGCCGAAATTATCATGTTTTTTGTCTTATCCCCAGCCAAAAACCTCAACGAAAAAGACCCTTCCCCCGTCAGCAGCTTTACCCTGCCCGACCTTCTGCCCGAAGCAGAAATCCTGATGCAGGAGTTGCGCCAGCTTGCCCCTCAACAAATCGCCGAGCTGATGCATGTTTCCGACAAAATCGCCCTGCTCAATGCCGAACGCAATGCCGTATGGCACACGCCGTTTACGCCTGAAAATGCCAAACAGGCCGTATTTATGTTCAACGGCGACGTCTATGAAGGCATCGCCGCCGATACGCTCAAGCCGGAGCAAATCGACTATCTGCAACAACACGTCCGCCTACTTTCCGGCCTATACGGCGTACTGCGCCCACTCGACTTGATGCAGCCCTACCGCTTGGAAATGGGTACTGCCTTTGCCAACTCACGCGGCAAAAACCTCTACGAATTTTGGGGCGATAAAATTACCGACCTGCTCAACCAAACGCTGAAGCAGGCCGACAGCGACGTTTTAATCAACCTCGCCTCACAAGAATATTTTAAATCCGTCAACACCAAAAAACTCAACGCACGCCTGATTACGCCGATTTTTAAAGACGAGAAAAACGGCAAATACAAAATCATCAGCTTCTACGCCAAACGTGCGCGCGGTTTGATGGTGCGCTACGCGGCAGAACACGGCATTACTGATCCTGAAATGCTCAAAAATTTCGACTACGAGGGCTATTCATTCAATGAAGCAGCTTCAAACGAAGCCGAATGGGTATTCATGCGTGAAGAACAATCTAAATAAAAACAGAATCCTAGATATTTTTTCTAAAATACCTCTTGGCAAAGGCCGTAAGTTCCATTAATATTACGGCTTCAAGAATGGAAGCGTGGCAGAGCGGTTTAATGCAACGGTCTTGAAAACCGTCGAGGGTTGATAGCCCTCCGTGAGTTCGAATCTCACCGCTTCCGCCATTCTTGATATTTTTTTATCTAGTGAAGATGAAATGCGAGACTTGATGATTCAAGTCTTTTTTATTTTCAAATCCAAAGAATCCCGCAAAGGCCGTCTGAAACTTTTTATAACGCAGTTTCAGACGGCCTAATACCTTTGAAATCCCCCAAATCCCTAAAGTCCTACCCAGACATTTAGGGATTTGGGGGAATTTTGCATAGGTATTCTCTTTTCTGATCTTTACCCTCAATGGTATCAGCCTACCCATCGCCAATGCAGAATTTTTGCTCGACCATGTGGGGCGTTTTCCATGCCGACGCGATCGTGCATTTTGCCTCAGGTCCGTGTACCGCCGTATCGTTTGCAGTAGGATTTGCTGCATATTCTGAGATGTTGCCACAGAGTGTCGCCGTTGCTTTTATCTTGGAGGAGGTTGCGGTAAACGGTAGCGTGATGGGGTGTCATTCGATGATGGTGTGGTGGCCGGACAGGTCTTGAATGTGGTATCGTTCTTCTTGGGTCAGTTGTGTGTCGCTCATGGTAATCTTTCTTGTAGGAAAGGCCGTATGCTGCATACCGAACTTTTCCGTTATGGAAAGTTTGCCCTTCAAATCCGAATCTGCTGGCCTCTATTTATCATTATTTCGTCGCTACAAGGATATTTAAATGAAACGGGAAACCATTGCCCTGCATGCAGGCTATCAATCCGAACCGACTACCAAATCCGCTGCTGTCCCCATTTACCAAACCACTTCCTACACTTTCGACAACACGCAACACGGCGCAGACTTGTTCAACCTTGATGTAGCGGGCAATATCTACACCCGTATGATGAATCCGACCACTGCCGTTTTGGAAGAACGCGTTGCCCGTTTGGAAGGCGGTATCGCCGCATTGGCTGTCGCCAGCGGTATGGCTGCAATTACCTATGCCGTTCAAACTTTGGTTGAAGCAGGCGACAACATCATTGCAACCAAAACCCTCTACGGCGGCACATACAATTTCTTTGCCCACAGCCTGCCGCGCCAAGGTATAGAAGTACGCTTTATCGATCCGGCCAAGCCCGAAGAAATCGCCGCCAATACCGACAGCCGCACCAAACTGGTGTATTGCGAATCTATCGGTAATCCCGCCATCAATGTCGTCGATATTCCAGCATTTGCCCAAGCCGCGCACGCACAAGGGCTGCCACTGATGGTGGACAACACCGTCGCCACGCCCACGCTGTTCCGCCCGATCGAGCACGGCGCCGACATCGTTATCCAATCCCTGACCAAATACATCGGCGGCCACGGCACAACGATTGGCGGTGCCATTATCGACAGTGGCAAATTCCAATGGGCAGGCAATCCGCGTTTTGAAAAAACCTTCAATCAGCCTGATCCGTCTTACCACGGCGTAAACTACTGCGAACATTTTGGTGCGGCGGCCTATATCGCCCGCGCCCGCGTCGTCCCATTACGTAATACCGGTGCCGCCCTGTCTCCGCACAGCGCGTTTTTACTGCTTCAAGGTTTGGAAACCCTTGCCCTGCGTATGGAACGTCATTGCGAAAACGCCCTAAAAGTAGCCGAATACTTAAATAAACATCCGCAGGTCGAATGGGTAAACTATCCTGCCCTGCCCGACAGTCCGTATAAAGCCTTGATTGACCGCGACTACGGCGGAAAAGCCTCAGGTTTGTTGAGTTTTGGTATTAAAGGCGGTCGTGAAGCCGGCGCGAAGTTTATTGATGCACTGCAACTCTTCCTGCGCTTGGTGAATATCGGCGATGCCAAATCGCTGGCTACCCATCCTGCCACAACGACCCACCGTCAGCTTGACGATGCAGAACTCGCCGCAGCAGGCGTCAGCCCCGACATGGTACGCCTGAGCGTGGGTATCGAGCATATCGACGATTTGCTTGCTGACTTGGCACAGGCATTGGATGCCGCCAAAGTATAGGCAATAGCGCTAATTAGATGAAAAAAGCCTCCGCTTAAAAAGGCCGTCTGAAAATTTCTTTTCAGACGGCCTTTTCCTTTTCTACAAATCAAATGCAGCGTTAATCAAACGTTTGGTGTAATCGTTTTGCGGATGGTGGAAAATCTGATCCGCGCTGCCGTACTCAACCATTTCGCCCTGCTTCATCACAATCACATTATCGCTGACAGCGCGTACGACAGACAAATCATGACTGATGAACATATAAGTCAGACCGTATTTCTTCTGCAAATCGCGCAAAAGTTCGACCACTTTGGATTGTACGGAGCGGTCAAGTGCAGAGGTCGGCTCGTCCAAAAGGATGAATTTCGGGCGCAGGATAACGGCGCGTGCAATAGCGATACGCTGACGCTGGCCGCCGGAGAATTCATGCGGATAACGGTTGAGCGCGTCAAGCGGCAGGGACACTTCCTTCATGACTTCCAAAACGCGTTGGATACGTTCTTTTTTGGTCATTTCAGGATGATGAACCGTCAAACCTTCGCCAATAATCTCACCAACGGTCAGGCGTGGGGAAAGCGAACCGAACGGATCTTGGAACACAATTTGCCGTTGCGATTTCAGACGGCGTGCTTCTTCGGCGGTATAGTTTTTCAGGTCTTTGCCTTCAAAGGAGATATGGCCGGTATAAGGCAGCATCTGCATGACGGCTTTGCCCAGCGTGGATTTGCCGGAACCGGACTCGCCGACAACGCCCAATGTTTCGCCTTCTTTAATTTTGAAGCTGATGCCTTTGACGGCGTCAAAAGTTTTGAGCGGTTTGCCGAAAAAGTTTTGCTTCAATACGAAAGAAACATTGACATTATCGGCATCGATTAACACACCGGCGTTGTTTTCTTCCGGCTCTTTCATGCCTTTTGGAATGGCATTGATGAGTTCGGCAGTATATTCGTGTTTCGGATGGGCAAATACTTCTTTGATTTTGCCACGCTCGACAATTTCACCGTTACGCATGACGCAGACGGTTTTGGAATAGTGTTCCGCCAAACCCAAATCGTGGGTAATGAAGATAATCGCCATGCCCATTTGCTGTTGCAAATCATGGAGCAAATCGAGAATCTCGGCTTGAATGGTCACATCCAAAGCGGTGGTCGGCTCATCGGCAATCAACAGGTCAGGTTCATTAATGAGCGCCATGGCAATCATAATGCGTTGCAGCTGACCGCCGGAAAACTCGTGCGGATATTGTTTCATGCGGCGCTCGGCTTCTTTGATGCCCACACGTTCCAACAATGCCAATGCTTTCTGTCCTGCTTCTTTTTTGCCAAGCTTTTTATTGTGCACACGCGCCGCTTCAATCAGCTGCGCACCGATACGCATAAACGGATTGAGCGAGGTCATCGGCTCTTGGAAAATCACGCTGATGCGGTTGCCGCGCAAATCACGCAAGGTTTTCTCATCGGCATCCAAAATGGAAATACCGTCAAAAGTAATGCGCGAATCTTTGCTGTATCGGGCAAATTTCTCAGGCAGCAGGCGCATAACGGACATGGAGGTTACGGATTTGCCCGAGCCGGATTCGCCGACCAAAGCCAATGTTTCGCCCTCTGCCACTTTAAAGCTGACATTACGCACGGCGTGCACGTTTTTTTCATGCAATTCAAAATTGATGTCCAGATTTTCTACAACCAGTAACTGTTTTGTCATTTTGATTATCCTTTTGGTTGCGGTTTAGCGGTCTTTCGGGTCGAGCGCATCGCGCAGACCGTCGCCGATAAAGTTGAAACAGAACAAAGTGGTTACCAAGAAGAAACTCGGCACGAGCAGCTGCCATGGTGCGGCTTCCATCGAAATCGCGCCTTCTTGCAGCATCGAACCCCAACTGGTCATCGGCTCTTGCACGCCCAAGCCCAAGAAGCTCAAGAAGGATTCAAACATAATCATGCCCGGCACCAGCAAAGAGGCATACACCATCACCACACCCAAAACATTCGGAATAATGTGGCGCGTTACGATTTTACGTTTTGCCACGCCGCTCACACGCGCTGCTTCGACAAACTCTTTATGCTTCAAGCTCAAGGTTTGACCGCGCACGATACGCGCCACGTCCAGCCAAGACACCAAACCCACGGCGGCAAAAATCAAAAGCAGGTTGCGGCCGAAGAATGTGGTCAGCAGAATCACGAAAAACATAAACGGAAACGCGTTCAATATTTCCAAAAAGCGCATCATCAGCGAATCGAGCTTACCGCCGATAAAACCGGCAATCGCGCCATAAAGCGTACCGATGACAACGGCCACCAATGCGCCGGCCACACCGACCAGCAAGGAAATACGTCCGCCGGTTGCCGCACGCGACAGCAAATCGCGGCCGAGCAAGTCCGTACCCAAATAGTGATGGGTAGAAAAGGACGGCGGAATCTGCATATTGTCCCAGTCGGTGAAGTCGTAGGTGTAGCGGACAATCCATGGCGCCACAATCACAAAAATGCTGATCAGCAACAGGATGATAATGCTGTACACCGCCGCTTTGTTCTGTTTAAAACGCCGCCATGCGTCACTCCACAGGCTTTTGCCGTGTACTTGGGCGTATTCTGCTGCCTCTGCAAGGGCCTGAGTCTGCTTCTTTTTGAATAACATAATGTTCTCTCTCGCTTTTTATTCTTTCTTCAGGCCGTCTGAACGTTTCAGACGGCCTTTGCGCAAATGGGATTAATAACGGATTTTCGGGTCAATAATGGCATACAGAATATCGAGGATGGCGTTGAACAAAATGGTCATGATGCCCACCAAAATCGTCAAACCCAAAATCATGCCGTAGTCGCGGTTGAGCGCGCCGTTAACAAATAATTGTCCGACGCCGGGAATACCGAACACATTTTCAATCACAATAGAGCCGGTGATGATACCGACGAATGCCGGGCCTAAGAAAGAAACAATCGGCAGCATGGCGGGACGCAGCGCATGGCGCAGGATGATGCGGCTCATGGGCAGGCCTTTGGCGCGTGCCGTGCGGATAAAGGGGCTGTTCAATACTTCGATCATCGCGCCGCGCGTAATCCGCGCGATACTGGATACATAACCGATGGACAAAGTAACGACGGGCAAAATCAGATTCATCAGTGCGCCATCGTTCCAGCCGCCCGCAGGCAGCCATTGCAGTCTGACGGCAAACACCAGCACCAATACCGGCGCCATCACAAAGCTGGGGACGACGATACCGGTCATCGCGCCGCTCATCAGCGAATAATCCAGCCAACTGTTTTGTTTTAAGGCGGCGATGATGCCGATAAACATACCGAAGATGGCGGCAATCAAAAAGGCGTAGAAGCCAAGTTCTGCCGATACCGGCAGGGATTGGGCAAGCAACTCATTAACGCTGAAATCTTTATATTTGAACGACGGTCCCAAATCTCCCTGTGCCAACTGCTTGAGGTAGTGGAAATATTGGAGGTACATCGGATCATTAAGGTGGTATTTGGCTTCGATGTTGGCCATGACCGCAGGCGGCAGGTTGCGTTCGCCTGTGAACGGGCTGCCCGGTGCAAGCCGCATCAGGAAAAACGATACGGTAATCAACACCAGCATGGTCGGGATGGAAGCACATATCCGTTTGATGATGAATTTCAACATAATCAGGCTGTCCTGTCTGAACATACCGGACTCGTGAAAACAAGCTGACCTGAAGCGGAAATCGGATGAATGGCAGCAGGCGTCTGAAACGTCGCCGCGCCGGTTTCTCTCTCTATTCCGACCGGGTTATTGTTTTTATTCGGAGTCGGGTAAGGTTTTTTAGTTTTTAGATAATTGTTGTTATAAGGCCGTCTGAAATTTTGTATCCGCCGTTTCAGACGGCCTTTCACGTTAACGCGCCAAAGGTTCGGTGCGTTCAATCAGCCATGCTTTGGCCGCGCCTTCTGTCAAAGGCTCGAGACGGCGGCGCACTTCGGCGTGATATTGGTTCAGCCATTCGATTTCGCTGCCGGTCATCAGTTTGGTATCAATCAGGCGCGTATCGATTGGGCAGAGGGTAACGGTTTCAAAATACAGGAATTTGCCGAACTCGGTTTCCTCAGGGTTTTCAACCGGACGGTTGATTACCAGGCTTTCGATACGGATACCCCACTTACCCGGACGGTAAAGACCCGGCTCGTTGGAAGTCAGCATGCCTGACTGCATCGCGTGATGCGGTTGCGGCACGGCGGCAACGGCAATGCTTTGCGGGCCTTCATGCACATTGAGGAAATAGCCCACGCCATGACCGGTACCGTGACCATAATCGCATTGTGCCTGCCAGAGCGATTTGCGGCAGATGGCATCAATCATCGGGCCTTTGATGTTTTCAGGGAAAATGGTCTCAGCCAGAGAAATATGCGCCTTCAACACCAAAGTGTAATCGCGTTTCATGGCCGCACTCGGATTGCCGACAGGAACCACGCGCGTGATGTCGGTCGTACCGCCCCAGTATTGGCCGCCGGAGTCAATCAGCAGCATACCGTCGCCTTTGATTTTACTGTTGTTTTCTGGTGTCGCACTGTAATGAGGCAAGGCGGCATTGGCATTGTAGCCCGCGATGGTATCGAAACTTGGCGAAATAAAGCCAGGGCGTTGGCTGCGGTGTTTATAGAGCATGCCGTCAATGTCCAGTTCGCTCAATTCGCCGCTGTCTGCCAAGATTTGTTCAAACTCGGCAAAGAAACCGCACAATGCCGCGCCGTCTTCCGCCATGGTATTGCGGATATGGGCGATGTCGGCATCGGATTTAACCGATTTGAAGAATGTGCTTGGGTGGATGGCTTCAATCAAACGGACGTCTTCAGACAGGCGGCGCAAAGTGCCTACAGCAGTTTTGTTCGGATCAATCAGCAATGCGCCCTTAACGCCTGCCAAGTAGTCCGCCGCTTGCGCATAAGGCAACACTTCAAAACCTGCCACTTTCAAGGCTTCGGCAGATTCGGCTTTCAGACGGCCTGCATCGGTAAACAATACGGCTTTGTCTTGGCTGATAAACAAATGGGACAAGAACACGGGGTTGAACGGTACATCATCGCCGCGCAGATTGGTAATCCAAGCGATGTCGTCCAAAGAAGAAACCAAATGCGCATCTGCGCCCTGCTCCTTCATGGCCGCACGGATACGGGCCAGTTTTTCGGCCGCAGTTTCGGAAACATAGTCGTGATGGTGAACGTAGATTTCCGGAGTCGGCAATGCAGGACGGTCGTCCCACACTTCGTCCAACAAGGTTTCAGGATATTCGAGGCGGATGTTTTTGGCGGCAAGTGCCTGTTTCAAACCGCGCTCGCCGCTGAGTGCAAACATATCGGCAGGCGCGCCAACCACTGCGCCCTCGGGCAGATTTTGTGCCAACCACTCGGTATAAGGCGCATCAACGCCCATTTTTTGCAGCTCGATGCCGTTTGGCGCAAGCTGTTGGCCTGCCTGTTCCCAATAGCGGCTATCCGTCCACACGCCTGCTTTATCGGCGGTCACCACCAAAGTGCCGGCCGAACCGGTAAAGCCGGAAAAATCGCGGCGTGCCTGCCAATGCTCGGGCAGGTATTCGGAAAGGTGCGGATCGGCGGAAGGAATGACAAACGCGTCCACGCCATGTTTTTTCATGGCTTCGCGTAAAGCGGACAAACGTTGTTGTACAGATTTCATGTGTTATGTCTCCTGTTGTTTCAGACGGCCTCTGTCATCAAGGCCGTCTGAAAACTTGTGCTGTCTATAATCAATCTATTTTTTCGGTGCGAACGACCAGTTCTTGACTGTGTAGTTCCGTAAAGGGTCTTTGTCGGAATAGCCGATAATATCGGGTTTGACCATACGCACTTCAACCTGATGATACAACGGAATCAGTGCAGCGTCTTCTTGAAGCTGCTTCTCCGCATCGGCATAGAGCTGGCTGCGCGCTTCCTTGCTGACACCATCTTTCAGCGTATTGTTCATAAATGTATCAAACGCCGCGCTTTTGTAGCGGAATGCATTGTTTGAGTTGTTAGATTTCAAGATATTGAGCATACCCGCCGCATCATTGAAATCGGAACACCAGCCGCTGAACGAAACCTTGAAATTGCCTTGCGCGCGCGTATCCAAATAAGTTTTCCATTCCTCGTTAGACAAAGTCGGACGGATAAACGGAATGGCAGCTTTCCACACCGACTGCACGGCAGTAATTTGTTTTTTGGATGCTTCGCTGGTGCTGTACAAAATATCGAACTCAAGCGGATGGTCATCGTTGTAGCCTGCTTCGTTCAACAGTTTGCGTGCGGTTTCGATGCGTTTTTCAGGCGTCCACTCTTTCCACTCCGGATAAACAGGAATCACACCCTGCATCTGCGGCGGCGTCAATTGGAACGCAGGCGTATCGCCACGGCCGCCCACTTTGACGACGATGTCGCGGCGCGTCAGCATATTGAGCGCCTTGCGGACACGCGGATCATTAAACGGCGCCGCTTCGTGGTTCGGCTCCAAATACCAGCTGCACAAAGAAGTTGTACGTTTCACTTGTCCCGGAAACTCAATATCCGCCACTTTGACCTGATCGCTGGGAATACCGTAAGTCACATCAATTTCATTGGCGCGATAACGGTTGTACTCGCCGCTACCTGACAAGAAAACCGCCTTCGGAATGGCCACTTTGTCTTTATCGTAATAATTGGGATTGCGTTCCATATTAATGTGGCTGTTGACTTTCCAATCCGTTAGCAGATAAGCGCCACTGGAAACATACTGACCGGGCTGCGTCCACTTATTGCCATATTTTTCAACAGTGGCGCGGTGAACCGGAAATGTGAATTGCTGAATCAGCATATCGGGGAAATAAGGCACGGGCGCAATCAGCGTAAATTGCAGGGTCTTCGCATCCAACGCCTTGACGCCCAATGTCTCAGGCTTGGCTTTGCCGTTTAATATATCTTCCGCATTTTCCACTTGGGCATCGACCAAATAGCTGCCGAAAGGTGCGCCGGTGGCCGGATCGGCAAGACGGCGGAAGCTGTACACGAAATCTTCGGCAGTAATCGGATCGCCATTGCTCCATTTGGCATCACGCAGATGGAAGGTCCAAATACGCTCTCCCTCGCTCTCCCATTTTTCCGCCAAAGCAGGAATGGTTTTGCCTTCGGCATCCGTACCGACCAAACCATCCATCAACTGACGGATAATCGCACCGGCCGCCATATCGCCACTCATCTGAGGATCCAGCGTACCCGGCTCGACGCCGTTGCTGACCACCACGCGCTCATAATCGGTACGTTTAAACTCAGGAGCAGGCTTAACATCGCGGCTGCACGCCGACAATGCGAATACGGCAGCCAATGATGCAGCCAACAGCGGATAGGTTTTTCCGGCCATATTTCATTCCTTCTTTTGGGTATTCTTCTTTTTCAGACGGCCTGATTATTCAAACTACACTCAACTACATTTATTTAGAAGTTTTCCAGCATAGTTAAATCATCTATTTCAAACCATGAAAATAGTGTTTTAAACCACATATTCCATCGAAATAATAATAGCCGTCTAAGATTGTCGGCAAATTAACACAAAAAAACGTAACTGAAAACTATTTTTCAATTTATCCTACGATAAGTTACAAATGTATTGATTTTTTATAATTTGTCAAATAAGATTATCCGAATTTCCCGTCCCCAATTAAGAAAAAGACATAAAAGGAGAACAAAATGAACAAGTTATCTTGTTTTGTTGCCACTACCCTCATCGGTTCTTCCATAAGCATCGCCCACGCCGAACCTAAAATGAGCGGTACCATCTACATCATGACCGAGGTCGAACACAACAATAAAACCGGTGTAACCTCTACAACCATTTCCGATAAAAGTTCCAGTCTTTATCTCTCCGATGAAGTACGACTCAACAACGACTTATGGCTGAAATGGCAACTTGGCTCCTTTATTTACTTCGATTCCGACCGCTGGGGCGGCTGGGGTACTGCCGACTCATACGTCGCGCTCAACAGCTACAAAAACCTCGGCACCGTCAAAATGGGTTACATCAGTACGCCCATGAACAGCATTTATCTGAACCCGTTCGACACCAACAGCCCGATTTTGGAGTTCGGCAAAATTTCCCGCTTCGGCCAACGCCGTGTTTCCATGGCTTATGAGTCGCCTTGGAAAAACGGTTTCCAATTCAAATTCAACGTTTCCCCCGGTTCCAATGCCGCGCGCAACAACAATGACTGGAATCCGGACAAAAAACGTGACGGCGACTGGGTCTTTGGCTGGGGTGTAGACTACTACCACCCAAACAACGGCTTTAATGCGCACTACGCTGCCGAATACGCACCCAACGACTCTCCGACCGAAACCAAAGACTTCCAAGCCCATGCATTCATGGCCGGATACAGCAAAGACAAAATCTCCGTCGATGCCGCGTTCCAATACGCCAAAAATACTTGCGACGGCTTCAGCTGCTGGGGCGTATGGAAAGATGCGGCAGGCAACGTAGCCGGTTCTTACGACAAAGAAATCAACAACACCAAAGAATTTATGGTGTCCGGCTCATACAAAGTGGGCAATTTCAAACCTCAAATCGGCTTTGCCTACGGTAAAAGCTCTGTCGGCGAAGACTACAAACACGTCGCCGTCAGCACCGATTACAGCTTCTCCAAACGGACAACCGCCACACTCGGTGCCGGCTGGTTGAAAGAAAACGTCAATCCGAAATACGATGAAGATTTGCCGAAAAAATCTTCTTACGCAGTGGGCATGGTATTCAAACACCGCTATTAATGCCTGACAGATTAAAGGCCGTCTGAAACAATTTGTTCAGACGGCCTTTTCTACATCCTATAATTTAAACTTGCAGCCCACCTTAAAAATCATTACATTGCCCACACTCAAGCAACAAAAACGTCATCATGAACGCCCACCGCACCCTCATCATCTCCGTTTTTATCGTCGCCAGCTGCGGCCTCGCTTACGAGCTCATCATCGCCGCGCTCGCAAGCTATCTTTTGGGCGACAGTATTTTGCAATTTTCCTCCGTCATCGGGCTTTATCTGTTTTCAATGGGTATCGGCGCCCACCTGACCCAATACATCAAAGATAAAGACGTATTGCACCGCTTTATCGAAATCGAACTTCTGGTCGGCATCATCGGCGGCATTTCCGCGCTGGCATTATTTGTGGCCTTCGGTTTATCCGCCGCCCCATTCCGCACCCTGCTCTACGCTTTTGTACTGATTGTCGGCATGGTTGTCGGTATGGAAATTCCTTTGGTCATGCGCGTGTTAAACCAAAAAGGTGCGGAATTTAAAAAACTCGTATCCAAAGTATTGACCTTCGACTACTTGGGCGCACTTGCCGTCTCGTTATTATTTCCACTTCTGCTCGCCCCAAAACTCGGCATGGCGCGTTCCGCCTTGTTGTTTGGCATCTTCAACGCCGCCGTCGCCTATCTGACCGCCCGCGTATTCAAATCCGAATTACCCCGCTATCACGCCATCCGTACGCGTGCGTTTATCGTATTGACTGCGCTCATTACGCTCTTCGTCTACGCCGACCGTATTTCCTTTAAAGCCGAACAAAGCTATTTCGGCGATCCCGTCGTCTATCAAAGCCATTCACCCTACCAACGGCTGGTAGTGACACGCTGGAAAGACGACACCCGCCTCTACATCAACGGCAACCTGCAATTCTCCTCACGCGACGAAGCCCGTTACCACGAAGCACTCGTTCTGCCTGCCATGCAGATGGTGCCCAACGCCGAACGCGTCCTGATTCTCGGCGGCGGCGACGGATTGGCGGCACGCGAAGTCTTAAAATATCCGCAGGTCAAAAATGTTACTTTGGTCGATCTCGACCCCGACATGACCGCCACTTTTAGAACCTCCGCCACCTTGAGCGCGCTCAACCAAGGCTCGCTGTCCCATCCCAAAATGCACGTCGTCAACGACGATGCCGCCAAATGGCTGGAAGGGTCGTCTGAAAAATTCGACGTTATCATCATCGACCTACCCGACCCGTCCAATTTCTCGCTTGGTAAACTTTACTCCGTCCCCATGTACCGCCTCGTTGCCCGCCATCTTGAGCCGCAAGGTAAGATTGTTGTGCAATCGACTTCGCCTTATTTCGCACCCAATGCCTACTGGTCGGTCGTTGCCACCCTCGAAGCGGCCAAATTGAATACCGCGCCCTATCATGTTTACGTCCCTTCCTTTGGCGAATGGGGATTTGTGTTGGCAGGGTTTGACCAGAACTTCCCCATTCCGCAAAAATTCGACGTACCCACCCGCTATCTCAATGCCCAGACCGTCGCTGAAATGTTCCGTTTTCCGCCCGATATGGCAAGGCGTAAGGTTGAAGCAAATTATTTGAACAACCAAATTCTCGTCAGTTATTTTGAAAGCGATTGGAACAATGTGATGCGATAGAATATCTAAAGGCCGTCTGAAACATCTGCCTTCTTTTTATCTCCGTTCAGACGGCCTCATCGTCCGTTTACCCTTTTTCACACAGCATTTGCTTGAAAAAATAAGGTTTATCTTTATCTAGATAGAACACAATCGACACTATCCGTTGAATGAAGGAACAAACACTTATGCAGTATTTTGGAATCGGTTTTTTGGTTTTAATCTTTTTGGAAATCATGTCCATCGTCTGGGTTGCCGACTGGATAGGTGGCGGCTGGACGCTGTTTGTGATGGCCGTCAGCTTTATCAGCGGTATCTTTATGCTGCGCCATACCGGCATTTCCGGCCTTTTGCTTGCAGGCGCAGCCGTCCGCAGCGGCCAAAACATTTCCCTCTATCAAATGCTGTGGCCGATTCGCTATACCGCCGCCGCGGTTTTCCTGCTCAGCCCCGGTTTTATTTCAACCGCCGTCGCCCTGCTCTTGCTGATTCCGTTTAAAGGCAATACGCCGGTTTCTTCTGCACAGTCTTTCCAAAGCCGCCAAACTTACGGCCCTGCCAAAGATGATGAAGACATTATCGAAGGCGAATACACGGTTACGCGCACCGGCAAAGCCGACAAACCGCAGGACTATATCGAACACAAACCCGATTGACGACTTCCTTCATAAAAGGCCGTCTGAATTAGGAATACTTCAAAAAGTGTTTCATATTTCAGACGGCCTTAGCCATTTCCGGGCTTTGAAAATGTAAATATCGGTTTGTAATTCGGTTATTCTGCATAAATCATTTAAAATAAAAAGTTATTTTGATTCTAAAAACGACACGGTATCCAATGAACGTTCAACGTCTTTTCCCTCTCTCCCTCAGCTTGATTACCGCCGCTGTTTTATCGGCGTGCGCCACCCAAAACACACCGACTGCTTCGAAAAGCGAAACTGTCGTTCAGCCTAAATCTACTTCTATTCCTTCACGCCGCGCCGACAGCGAGTCCAAAGTCCTGTCCGATTACAGCCAATACCAAAGCGCCATCGATGCCGCCAAACGCGGCGACGATGCTTGGGTACAACAATTTTTATCCCAAGCCAGCGACAGCGCAATGGCTGAAAACGTCCGCAACGAATGGCTGAAAACCTTGGGCGCGCGCGGCCAATGGGATTTGTTCCGTCAAGAATTCAGCAAATTGAACGCCGCCGGCGTCGCACAAGAAGTGCAATGTTATGCCGATTTGAGCAGCGGAAATTACAGCAAAGCCGCCGAGCTGGTTCGCGTGACCAGCAAACTGCCTGCCGGCTGTACACGCTTGGTTGAAAGCGCGGCAGCTTCAGGTCGTCTGAACACCAACGACGCATGGCGTCGCGTTCGCGGCTTATTAAGCAACAGCCAAACCACAGATGCACGCAACCTCGCCGCCGCATTGGGCAGCCCGTTTGAAGGTGGCACGCAAGGTGCGACCGAATACAGCCTGTTGAGCGTTATCGGCAAAGATGCACGCAAATCCGCTTCTGCCGCCTCCACCCTGTCCGACATGGAACCCGGCCTCAGCCGCGAACAACGCAGCTTCGCATGGGGCGTATTGGGCCACTACCATGCACAAAGCCAAAACATGCCGACTGCTTTGAGCTACTACGGCCGCGTTTCCGACCGCAAGCAACTGACTGACGAGCAATTGGAATGGTACGCACGCGCCGCTTTGCGCCTGCAACGTTGGGACGAATTGGCAAGCGTGATTCAGCATATGCCTGAAAAACTGCAAAAAGACCCGACATGGCAATATTGGTTGGGCCGCAGCTTTGCCGCACAAGGCAAAAGCAGCCAAGCCAAAGAAATGTATGAAAAAGCTGCTGTTTCCGGCCGCAATTTCTACGCTGTATTGGCAGGTGAAGAGCTGGGCCGCCGCATCAATACGCGCAACAACGTTTCCGATGCCGATGCCAAAGATGTCCGCCGCATGAGTGAAGACGGCGCCATCAAACGCGCATTGGTTCTGTTTAAAAACAGCCAAAGCAACGGCGACTCTAAAATGCGCCGTCAGGCACAGGCAGAATGGCGTTTTGCCACCCGCGACTTCAACGAAGACAACCTGCTGACTGCCGCGCAAGTCGCTTTCGACAACCAGTTCTACGACATGGCGATCAACAGCGCAGACCGTACCGACCACAAACTCAACTACAAACTGCGCTATATCTCTCCGTTTAAAGACCTGACCGTCCGCTATGCCGCACAGGCAGGCATTGACCCGGCATGGGTTTACGGTTTGATTCGCCAAGAGAGCCGCTTTGTCATGGGCGCGCAATCCAGCGTCGGCGCACAAGGCCTGATGCAGGTCATGCCTGCGACCGCCCGCGAAATCGCCGGCAAAATCGGCATGAGCAGCAGTGAACTCTACACCATGGACGGCAACATCCGCATGGGTACTTGGTACATGGCAGATGCCAAACGCCGCCTGCAAAATAACGAAGTAATGGCCACCGCAGGCTACAATGCCGGCCCCGGCCGCGCCCGCAACTGGCAGGCTTCTTCGCCTTTAGAAGGCGCGATTTACGCCGAGACCATCCCATTCACCGAAACCCGCGACTACGTGAAAAAAGTTATGACCAACGCGACTTATTACGCGTCATTGTTCAACGAACCGCAAACTTCGTTGAAACAACGTATGGGTACGGTTCCCGGCCGTTATTAATACCCGATAGGCCGTCTGAAAAGTGAGACAGAATCAAACGTTCAGACGGCCTGCAACCTTGACAGACCATCGGGTTTATAAGATAATCGCCCGATTGTTTCTGACCGAAAAGGTCACTTGCACGGCAAAAGCCGACTTGTTAGGAGGTGATGTTTACATCACGGCGCGTATCCCGCCCTGCCCTCGGCAAACCAGCGATACAACAACTCCCCCATTATGACAAACCGTCCTCTATTTCTTAAAACGGTTTGATTGAACAAAATTTAAAGGAAATAAAATGCCTGCTATTCGTGTTAAAGAGAATGAACCATTTGAAGTTGCCATGCGTCGTTTCAAACGTGCCGTAGAAAAAACCGGTCTGTTGACCGAACTGCGCGCCCGTGAAGCGTACGAAAAACCAACTACCGAACGCAAACGCAAAAAAGCTGCTGCAGCCAAACGTCTGCAAAAACGTCTGCGCAGCCAACAACTGCCTCCTAAAATGTACTAATTACAGGCCTGCCCTGTGATAAACGACACACCGCAAGGGCAGCTTTGCGGTGTGTTTTGTTTTTCAGACGGCATCTTTTTATATAAAGTGAGAACATTATGAGCCTAAAAACACAATTAACCGAAGACATGAAAACCGCCATGCGTGCCAAAGACCAAGTATCTTTAAGCACCATCCGCCTGATTAATGCCGCCATCAAACAATTTGAAGTAGATGAGCGCACTGAAGCCGATGACGCAAAAGTCATCTCTATTCTGACCAAAATGGTGAAACAGCGCAAAGACAGCGCCAAAATCTACACCGAAGCCGGTCGTCAAGATTTGGCTGACAAAGAAAACGCGGAAATCGAAATCCTCAACCGCTACCTGCCGCAAATGATGTCTGCAGAAGAAATCAAGACTGTCGTTGAAGCAGCCATTACAGAAACCGGTGCATCAGGCATGGCCGATATGGGCAAAGTCATGGGTGTACTGAAAACCCGTCTGGCCGGCAAAGCCGACATGGGTGAAGTCAACAAGGTTTTGAAAGCCGCATTGACTGCTTAATCATCAATAATTAAAAAGGCCGTCTGAAATATTATTTTCAGACGGCCTTTCTTATTGTGCCAATCAAGCGGCAGTTACTTTACCTTCATGACGCAACAAAGTAATCAAATCGCTGATACGTTTTTTCATGGAACGGCGATCGACGATTTGGTCGATTGCCCCCTTCTCCAACAAGAATTCTGCACGTTGGAAACCTTCCGGCAAGGTTTCACGTACAGTCTGCTCGATAACGCGCGGACCGGCAAAACCAATCAGCGCATTCGGTTCTGCCAAAACCACATCGCCCAAGAAGGCAAAGCTGGCAGATACGCCGCCCATGGTCGGGTCGGTCAATACAGAAATAAACGGCAGACGTTTTTCAGTCAGCAAATGCAAAGCCGCGCTGGTCTTCGTCATCTGCATCAAAGAGTTAATCCCTTCCTGCATACGCGCACCACCGGAAGCCGCCACACAAATAAACGAACAATTATCTGCAACGGCACGACGTACACCCTGAACGAAACGCTCACCCACGACCGAACCCATAGAGCCGCCGATAAAACGGAATTCAAACGCAGCCACAACGACAGGCAGGCCGTTCATGGTGCCTTTCATAACAACCAATGCATCGTCTTCGCCGGTTGCTTTACGCGCAGCCGCGAGGCGGTCGGGATATTTTTTGCTGTCTTTGAATTTCAGCGGGTCGGTCGGTTTAATATTGGCTGCAATCTCTTCACGGCCTTCTTCATCCAAAAGTAGATTCAAACGTTCGCGCGCAGAAAGCGGATTGTGGTGATTACATTTCGGGCAGACTTCGCTGTTTTGCTTCAACTCGGTTGAATAAACCGTTGCCGAACAAGACGGACATTTGTGCCACAGGCCTTCAGGGACGCTGGACGAACTGCTTCGGTTTTTAATTTTCGGAGGAAGAATTTTATCTAGCCAGCTCATGAATGACTCCTTAGGATTCAGAATTCAGTCAGCCAGTTGAACGTAAGGCCGTCTGAAACAATGGAATGGAAAAATTTAGCGAATTGCGTCTTTCAACTCTTTAACTAACGCGCCTACTGCCTCAGCCTCGCTACCCGCGTGACTTTCAATCTCTTTGACGATACGGCTGCCGACAATAACGGCATCCGCCACCGCTCCAATCTTACGCGCGCTCTCCGCATTATTGATGCCGAAGCCGACACCAATCGGAATATCAATGTATTTGCGCAAAAGCTCTATTTTACGCGAAACTTCTTCAGTATCCAAACTTGCTGCACCGGTCACGCCTTTGAGCGATACATAATACACAAAACCGCCGGCTACTTTGGCAATCGTTTGAATACGCTCTTCAGTTGTCGTTGGCGCAATAAGGAAAATACAATCAATACCTTGCGCTTTCAACGATTCATGCAAAGGCGCAATGGTTTCTACCGGAGAATCCACGGTCAACACACCATCTACGCCTGCTTCGGCAGCCGCTTGCGCAAACGCCTGATAGCCCATTTTATGTACAGGGTTCAAATAGCCCATCAAGACAACCGGCGTTTTATCATTGGTTTGGCGGAACAAGCGTACTGTTTCCAATACGTCGCACAAAGAAACATGATTTGCTAACGCCCTTTCAGCCGCACGTTGAATAGTCGGGCCATCCGCCATCGGGTCAGAAAACGGCACACCCAGTTCCAAAATATCAGCACCATTAGCCACCAGGCTATGCATCAATGCCAAGGTTGTCTCAAGGCTGGGATCACCCACCGTAATATAAGGAATCAGTGCTTTTGCGCCATTGAGCGCTGAAAAAGTTTGTTGGATTCTGCTCATTTTCTGCTATCCATTTCATCGATTTGAATGTTGTCCGGCAGCCTATTTATTCTGCCGTTACATTTGTTTTAAAAACCTCAGTCTGCCATGAAAAGACGGCATCTATCCGCATTATCTAATGACTGTTTCTTCCCAATCGGCAAACAAGAGGCTAAGTATAACATTTACGGCTATTTCGTAGAATCATTTGCAATCAAGATTCTGATATTTTGAAAGCAATATAAAACAATAAAGGCCGTCTGAAAATCATTCAAACAGCCTTTATTAGAATCAATTATGCAAATCTTTGTATGCCTTCGCACTTTTGATCAAAATTTCCCTATCGATTACAGTTCGACATGGTGGTTTTGTTGTTCAGAACCAAGATGACGCTCCAAATCAGACAAAATCTGCATCAGACCATGACGAACTTCTTCCGCATTGGCGGCAGGATTGCCGTTTGCATCCAAAGCGCCACGACTGAACGTATCGATGTACGGTTCAAACGTATCTTTCAGTTTCAACAACTTAACCACATCTAAGCGCGTATATCGATCGCCACCGTATCCAATCACAACATTATTCTCATGTTGCCATTGGGCAAACTGAGCCGGACTGATTTGCACCAATTGGCACATCTCGTCCAACGTAAAATAACGCTTGGCAGGAATAACCGGATTATTGTTGTTTGTCATAGTAATGCTCCACCATGCCTTTGAGCTTTTGGCTGGCATGGAAAGTTACCACACGGCGTGCGGTAATCGGCACTTCTTCGCCTGTTTTAGGGTTACGGCCAGGGCGTTGGGGTTTGTCGCGCAATTGGAAATTGCCGAAACCGGAAATTTTAATTTCTTCACCACGCGCCAAAGTGCTGCGGATTTCTTCAAAAAAGAGCTCGACGATTTCTTTGGCATCATTCTTGGTGACGTTGCTGACTTTGTCGACCAAAATATCAGCTAATTCTGCTTTAGTTAGTGTCATGTGTTTACCTTCATTCAAACTGGTGCAATTATTACCAAAATTCTTTTAAAAATCAAGTCCTCACCAAAAAATCAAATATTATTGGTGATTTTTGGTGACAACTTTTATCTTATGTTAAGCGCGAAGCTGTGCGTCTTTCTCGGCTGCGGCTTTAATCATTTTCGCAACCAAAGGCTCGATGACTTCATCTGTCAGCGTGTTTTCCATATCCTGCAAAATGATTTTGACGGCAACGCTCTTCATGCCTTCAGGCACGCCCGTACCGCGGTAAACGTCAAACACGCTGATTTCTTGAACCAGCTTGTTCGCCGCCGCTTTCAGGACATTTAACAAATCATCATGCGTTACAGCTTCAGGCATTACAAATGCCAAATCTCGGCGTGCAGGTTGGAATTTGGATACAGACTGATAACGGGTTTTCTCACGACCCAATACCGCATCCATATCGATTTCAAATACCAGCGGCGCTTGTGGCAAGTCATATTTTTGCAGCCATTTCGGATGCAACTCGCCAACAAAACCAACTACTTGGCCGTCTGAAACGATATTGGCGGCACGACCAGGATGCAATGCCGGATGTTCGGTCTTAACAAAGGATACTTCCTTGTTTTTCAAAAGACTCTCAACATCGGCTTTCATATCGTAGAAATCTACGTTGCGTGTTTTCTCGCCCCATTGCTCAGGCAGAACGGAGCCATACCACAAACCGCCGATACGTTCGTTTTGAACAAATTGATCAGCCGAATCTTTGCTGAACACACGGGCAATTTCAAATACGCGTACACGGTTTTGCTTACGGTTCAAATTGTTTTGCAAAACTTCCACCAAACCGCCGATAAGCGTAGAACGCATAACGGCATACTGCGCCGCCAACGGATTTTGCAGACGGATAGGATTGGTATTGGCAGCAAAGTCTTGCTCCCATTGCTCATCCACAAACGCATAGCTGACCACTTCGCGGTAACCGCGAGCCGCCATTTCGTTATAAACCGCAAAACGCGGGCGTTTGGTTTCAGGCAATGCCAACATTTTCAGACGGCCTGAAGTATAGTCGTCGGGAATATTTTCATAACCGTAAACGCGGCCGATTTCTTCAATCAAATCGGCTTCGATCTCGATATCGAAACGGAAGCTAGGAGAAGTGACACGGAAGCCTTCTGCAGTTTTCTCAGGCTGCAAACCCAAATGTTGCAAGATAATTTCGACTTGCTCGGCAGGGATTTCAACACCCAATACCGTTTTCAGACGGCCTAAACGCAATTCGACCTGTTTTGCCTCAGGCAATTTGCCTTGTGCTTCAACCATTTCACCGGCCGCGCCACCACAAATCTGCAACACCAATTCGGTGGTACGCTCAATGGCATCAGCTTGCAAGCGGTAGTCCACACCGCGTTCAAAACGGAAAGAAGAGTCCGAACCAAAACCGTATTGACGGGATTTACCCGCAATAATCTCCGGAGCAAACCAAGCAGCTTCCAGTACGATATTTTGCGTGTCATCTGAAACCGCGCTTGCCTCGCCGCCCATCAAGCCGGCCAAGCTCAACGCACCTTTTTCATCAGCGACCACCAGTGTATTGTCAGCCAAAGTAACCGTCTTCTCGTTCAGACACGCCAAAGTCTCGCCATTTTGAGCACGGCGGACAATCAAACTGCCTGACAGCTTGTCAGCATCGAAAACATGCATAGGCTGACCGATTTCCAGCATCACATAGTTGCCGATGTCCACCAATGCGGAAATGCTGCGGATACCGCTGCGTTCCAAACGTTGTTTCATCCAATCGGGAGTAGCCGCTTTCGCATTGACATTTTCAATAACGCGACTGATAAAACGGCCGCAGTCGGCCGGTGCGTCAATACGGACAGCCTGTTTTTTCTCACTGCCGATAAAGGCCGTCTGAATTTCAACAGGCCTAAACGCACATTGAGTCAACGCAGAAACCTCACGCGCAATACCCTTAACGCTCAAGCAATCAGCGCGGTTAGGCGTAATTTTCAACGTAAACAGCGTATCGTCCAAATCCAAGTATTCACGGATATTGGCACCGACAGGCGCATCTTCAGGCAGAATGTGCAGACCGTCTACACCATCATCAGGCAAACCCAGTTCATTGGTCGAACACAGCATACCGTTTGATGGTACGCCGCGCATTTTAGTCGGCTTAATTTTAAAGTTACCCTGCAAAACGGCACCCGGCAACGAACACGGCACTTTAATACCCGGCTTGACATTTGGCGCACCACAAACAATCTGAACCAACTCGCCCGTACCGGCATCAACTTGGGTAACGTTCAAACGGTCTGCATCAGGATGTTTTTCAACAGATTTTACTTCGGCAACAACCACGCCACTGAAAGCAGGGGCGGCAGTATCGATTTCTTCCACTTCCAAACCGGCCATGGTCAAAAGATGTTCCAGTTTATCGGCAGAAAGATCAGGATTGGCTTGAGTTTTCAGCCACGAATAAGGAAATTGCATATTATTTTCTCTACTATCAGGCCGTCTGAAACAAATTTTTATCAGACGAAATCAGTAATATCTATTCACTTTTCAGACGGCCTATCAAAAGACCATCTGAAATTTATTTAAACTGCTTCAAGAAGTTCAAATCGTTATCGAAGAACAAGCGCAGGTCATTGACGTTGTAGCGCAACATGGCAAAACGGTCGAGACCGATACCGAAAGCGAAACCGGTATATTTTTCAGGGTCGATATTCACATTTTTCAACACGTTAGGATGTACCATACCGCAACCACCTACTTCCAACCATTTGCCATTCTCACCCATAATGTCGATTTCGGCAGAAGGCTCAGTAAACGGGAAGAAAGACGGACGGAAACGTACTTGCAGGTCATCGCGTTCAAAGAAGCGACGGATAAAGTCAGTGAACACTGCTTTCAAATCGGCAAAAGTGACACCCTCTTCTACCCACAAACCTTCGGCCTGATGGAACATAGGCGAGTGAGTGGCATCACTGTCCACGCGGTAAACGCGGCCGGGGGCAATAATGCGGATAGGCGGCTCTTTTTTGTCGAGCATATAGCGGATTTGAATAGGCGAAGTGTGGGTACGCAAAACGTCGCCGTTTTCAACGTAGAAAGTATCTTGCATCGCGCGCGCAGGATGATTTGCAGGAATATTCAATGCTTGGAAATTGTGGAAATCGTCTTCGATTTCAGGGCCGTCCGCCACTTCAAAACCCATACCGTGAAACAGCTCAACCACACGTTGCAAAGTCAAAGTCACTGGGTGCAAACCGCCATGCTCTTGTGCACGGCCCGGCAAAGTAATATCCAAGGCTTCTGCAGCCAATTGGGCTTGCAGCTTGGCTTCATTCAGGGCATCGCGTTTGGCATTAAAAGCCGTCTGAAACTGATTTTTGCATTCATTGATGTGCGCGCCTATGGTTTTACGCTCTTCAGGAGACATTTGACCCAAAGTTTTCAAAAGTCCGGTCAATTCGCCGGTTTTACCAAGATAGCGTGCTTTAATTTGTTCTAAGGCATTGAAGTCTTGCGCGGCTTCAATAGCGGCAATACCTTCTGCAACGATACGGTTTACATTTTCCATGGTGGTTTATCGTCTGTTTGTTGATGGCAGGCCGTCTGAAACAACAAAGCCGTCTGTTGGATTTGATTACAAACCCGTTCAGACGGCCTTTTGTCTTACTGCGGCCAATCCGTTTGATAAGAGAGGCCTATTTTATCGCAAATTAGTATAAAAAAATAGAGTTTAAAGAAAGAAAATCAACTACATAGGATTTCTTTAAGAAAAGAAAAAAGGAAGCATAAGCTTCCTTTTTAAATAATCTTATCGAATTAAGCAGCCAAAGCAGCTTTAGCTTTTTCAACCAATTGTGCAAATGCAGCTTTGTCGAATACAGCCAAATCAGCCAATACTTTACGGTCGATTTCGATAGCAGCACGTTTCAGGCCGTTCATGAATTTGCTGTAAGACAGACCATTTTCACGAGCACCTGCGTTGATACGAACGATCCACAGTTGACGGAATTGACGTTTGCGTTGGCGACGGTCACGGTATGCGTATTGACCGGCTTTCATTACCGCTTGTTTGGCAACACGGTAAACGTTTTTACGACGACCGCGGTAGCCTTTGGCTAACGCGAAGACTTTTTGGTGACGAGCACGAGCGGTAACACCGCGTTTTACGCGTGGCATATTTTAAACTCCTTAAGCGTAGGGCAACATTTTAGCAACAGAAGCCAAATCGCGTGAATCCACCATAGCGGTGCCGCGCAATTGACGTTTAGTTTTAGTGGTTTTTTTGGTCAGGATGTGACTTTTGAACGCATGACCGCGTTTTACACCACCGTTACCCAGTACTTTAAAGCGTTTTTTCGCGCTAGACTTGGTTTTCATTTTAGGCATTGGAAAACTCCATTCGTTATTAGATAAGGTATAAGGGGTTTTGAAATAAATTTCAAACACTTGGAACCCAAAATACCACGGTTTTTGCCGCTAATTAAACCTTATTCCGAGCGGCAATCGAAATAAGCCTTGCATTATAGCTTTATTTTTTCTTAGGCGCAATCATCATCACCATTTGGCGGCCTTCCATTTTAGGGAAGGACTCGATTTGCGCCACTTCAGCCAACTCTTCTTTTACGCGTTCAAGCAGTTGGGCGCCCAATTGTTGGTGGGCCATCTCGCGACCGCGGAAACGCAATGTCACTTTGACTTTGTCACCATCGGCAAGGAAGCGGTTGATGTTGCGCATCTTGATTTGATAGTCGCCTTCATCAGTACCCGGACGGAATTTAATTTCCTTGATTTGTACCTGCTTTTGGTTTTTCTTAGCTTCGTCGCGCTTTTTGGCTTGTTGGTATTTGTATTTACCGTAATCCATCAGTTTGCATACGGGCGGTTTGGCAGTCGGGGAAATTTCTACCAAATCGACATCTTGCTCTTCGGCCATAGCCAAAGCTTCACGAACTGAAACGACACCAAGCTGATCGCCTGACTCACTGATTAATCGCACTTCTTTGGCGGTAATTTCACCATTGATTCGTGCTTCGCGTTCTTGAGCGATGATGAATACTCCTATAAAAATTAATGATTGACGAGGGCGTCAGTGATTTCTTGCTGCAATTGTGCAATAAAATCATCTACATTCAAAGAACCCAAGTCTTCTGCTTTGCGGCGTACCGCAACTTTGTTTTCTTGTTTCTCTTTATCGCCGACAACGATTTGATAAGGGAAACGGTATTGGCTGTTATCGCGGATTTTGTAACCGATTTTTTCGTTACGCAAATCCAATTCGACACGGAAGCCTGCCGCCTGCAATTTGGCAGCCACTTCGCGACAATAATCTGCTTGGTTCTCAGTGATATTCATAATCACCATTTGAACCGGCGCAAGCCACAATGGGAATGAACCCGCATGGTTTTCAATCAGAATACCGATGAAGCGCTCCAATGAACCCAAAATAGCACGGTGCAACATTACAGGACGCGCACGGTCGTTGTTTTCTGTTACATATTCTGCATTCAAGCGTTCTGGCAATACAAAGTCCAACTGCAGGGTACCGCACTGCCAAGAGCGACCCAAGGCATCTTTAACATGGTATTCAATCTTAGGACCATAGAATGCGCCCTCGCCAGGCAGCTCTTCCCACTCTACGCCGCAAGCGGTCAATGCATCACGCAGACCTTGTTCGGCTTTATCCCAAACTTCATCAGAACCTGCACGTTGTTCAGGGCGGAGGGACAGCTTCACAGCAACATCATGGAAGCCGAATTGTTTGTAAATGCGAACCAGCAATTCATTGAATGCGCGTGCTTCATCAACGATTTGATCTTCAGTACAGAAAATATGCGCATCATCTTGCACAAAACCGCGAACACGCATCAGACCATGCAATGCACCGCTTGGTTCATTGCGGTGGCAAGAACCGAACTCGGCCAAACGCATTGGCAAATCGCGATATGAGCGCAAACCGTTATTGAAAATTTGCACATGACCCGGACAGTTCATCGGTTTAACCGCGTATTCGCGTTTTTCAGAACTGGTCACGAACATATTGTCTTTATAGTTTTCCCAGTGGCCGGATTTTTCCCAGAAGGTTTTATCCATAATCTGAGGCGTTTTCACCTCTTTATAACCGGCAGCATTCAGCTCTTTGCGCATATGCTGCTCAATCACTTGCCACAAAGCCCAGCCTTTAGGATGCCAGAACACCATACCCGGCGCTTCATCTTGCAGGTGGAACAAATCCAATTGTTTACCCAGCTTACGGTGGTCGCGTTTTTCTGCTTCCTCGATGCGTTGGATATAGGCTTTCAATTCGTCTTTACTCGCCCAAGCCGTACCGTAAATACGTTGCAACATTTCATTATTGCTGTCGCCGCGCCAGTATGCGCCTGCCAGCTTGGTCAGCTTAAAGTTTTTCAAGAAACGGGTATTGGGAACGTGAGGACCGCGGCACATATCGACGTATTCTTGATGATGATACATGCCCATTGCTTCCACTTCAGGCATGTCTTCAATCAGACGCAATTTGTACTCTTCGCCGCGATCTTGGAAAATTTTGATGGTTTCTGCACGAGGCGTCATCACTTTAATGACGTCATAGTCTTGTGCAATCAACTCTTTCATGCGCGCTTCGATGGCTGCTACATCATCAGGCGTAAATGGTTTTTCAGTTGCGATATCGTAATAGAACCCATCTTCAATCACCGGGCCGATAACCATTTTGGCATCTGGGTAGAGCTGCTTGACCGCATGACCGACCAAGTGCGCGCAGGAGTGGCGGATAATTTCCACGCCTTCTTTGTCTTTAGGCGTAATGATTTGAACGTGGGCATCTTCGGTAATCGGATCGCAAGCATCCACCAATTTACCGTTAACCTTGCCCGCTACCGTTGCCTTTGCCAAACCTGCACCGATAGACGCTGCAATTTGCGCCACGGTAACGGGTGATTCATATTGGCGGACCGAACCGTCCGGCAAGGTAATGTTCAACATCAGAAAGCTCCAAAACATTAAAAAATAACGGCATAAAGCCGTTATGGAAATTTGGTAGGCACAATTGGACTCGAACCAACGACCCCCACCATGTCAAGGTGGTGCTCTAACCAACTGAGCTATGTGCCTTCATCTAGGTCGCTTATTGTAACGAAGCGTGTTCCCTTTTGCAAGCATCTGTAAATACTTTTCAGACGGCCTGAATATTTTTGTTTGATTTATACCTCATTTTTTATTTCCCTCATCATTCAGGCCGTCTGAAACATTGTTTTGACAAAGATAAAATCCAGCCGTCAACCAACGAAAAATCCTTTATAATCTGCCCTTTCATTTCGCACACACGCGAACGTCCAATCTATTATTACTATGCTCAAATTTACCTTACACAAAAAAGACGGTCATGCCCGACGCGGCACTTTGGAACTGAACCACGGCAAAATCGAAACGCCTGTATTTATGCCGGTCGGCACTTACGGTTCGGTCAAAGCGATGAACCCGCAAAACCTACATGACATCAAAGCACAAATCATCTTAGGCAACACTTACCATCTGTGGCTGCGCCCCGGCTTGGAAGTCATCGAACAATTCGGCGGCCTGCACGAATTTATCGGCTGGAACAAGCCGATTTTGACCGACTCGGGCGGTTTCCAAGTATTTTCATTGTCCGATATGCGCAAGCTGACCGAAGAAGGCTGTACATTCCAAAGCCCGATCAACGGCGACAAACTGTTTCTCTCACCCGAAGTGTCGATGAAAATCCAAACCGTATTGAATTCCGACATCGTGATGCAGTTGGACGAATGCACCCCTGGAGAAGCAACGCACAGCCAAGCGCAAAAATCGCTGCAAATGAGCCTGCGCTGGGCAGAACGCAGTAAAAAGGCTTTTGAAGACTTGAAAAACCCAAATGCGCTGTTTGGCATTGTACAAGGCGCGATGTATGAAGATTTGCGTGAAGAATCGCTGAAAGGTTTGGAAGAACTCGACTTCCCCGGCTTGGCCATCGGCGGCTTGTCCGTTGGCGAACCTAAGCCCGAAATGTACCGTATGTTGCGCGCCGTCGGCCCTATCCTGCCGGAACACAAGCCTCATTATTTGATGGGCGTCGGCACGCCTGAAGATTTGGTATACGGCGTGGCACACGGCGTGGATATGTTCGACTGCGTCATGCCCACCCGCAATGCGCGTAACGGCTGGCTGTTTACCCGTTTTGGCGATTTGAAGATCAAAAACGCCAAACACAAACTCGACAAGCGTCCGATTGATGAAAGCTGCACCTGCTACGCCTGTCAAAATTTCAGCCGCTCCTACCTGCACCATCTGCACCGTGTCGGCGAAATCTTGGGCGCACAGCTCAACACCATCCACAATCTGCACTTCTACCAAGTCATCATGGCAGAAATGCGCGAAGCCATCGAGCAAGGCAAATTTACCGATTGGCAGGCGCAATTCCATGAAAACCGCGCCCGCGGTGTGGATTAATCCTTTTAAAGGCCGTCTGAAATTAGGTTTTAATTCAAACTACTTTTCAGACGGCCTCAATATTCTTAATTAATAAAGCACAATCATGTCCCGTTTCCATACCGAACCTCCCTTAGCCTACACCGCACAAAACCGCACCGCCGTCCTGCTGCTCAACCTCGGCACGCCTGACGCGCCCACTGCTGCCGCAGTCAAGCCTTACTTGAAAGAATTTCTATCTGATCAACGCGTTGTCGAACTGCCTAAACTTTTATGGCAACCGATATTGCGCGGCTTGGTATTGACTTTTCGCCCCAAAAAAAGCGCGCATGCCTATGAAAAAGTCTGGTTTAAAGAAGGTTCGCCGCTTGAGGTTTACACTCACCGCCAAGCAGAAGCCCTGGCCAAACATTTGCCCGATGTCATCGTCCGTCATGCCATGACTTACGGCAATCCAAGCGTTGCCGACGTTTTGGCGGAACTCAAAGCCCAAGGCGTGGGCAAATTGCTGGTCATCCCGCTCTATCCGCAATATGCCGGTTCTTCTACCGGCGCGGCTTTGGACAAAGTGTTTCAAGAGTTATTGCTGCAACGCAACCAAATGAGCGTCCGCACCGTCTCCCGTTATTACGACGATGCCGCCTATATTCAAGCCATGAAGCAGCATATTGAAGCCTATTGGGCTCAAAACGGACGCGGCGAAAAACTGATGTTGAGTTTCCACGGCATTCCGCAAAAGCATCATGACGACGGCGACCCCTATCCTGACGAGTGCCACCATACCGCCAAGCTGTTGGCGCAGGCATTGGGCTTGTCCGAACAAGAATACATCGTTTCTTTCCAAAGCCAGTTTGGCAAATCCCAATGGGTCAAGCCCAGCACGCAAGCCCTGTTTGATCAGCTGCCGAAACAAGGCACGACCAAACTTGATGTATTCTGCCCCGGCTTCCTGGCCGACTGCCTCGAAACCATGGAAGAAATCGCCATTATGGGACGCGAACAATTCCACGCCGCAGGTGGCAAAGAATACCGTTACATCCCCTGCCTCAACGATTCCGCCGACTGGATTACCGCACTTGCACAATTAAGTCGGGCCAATCTGCAAGGCTGGATTTGACCTAAACCAAAGGCCGTCTGAAAAATCCACTTTCAGACGGCCTTTAGCGTTATCATCAAGCTATTAAAACGCAAACCAAGCGTGTGGCCATCAAAAACACCACTCAAAAAGGAACACATCATGACTGCACTCCGCCCTATCCTGCTCCTTCTGACCGCACTCAGCCTCCCAACTGCTTTTGCCGCTGATGCCGTGCTGATGAGCAAAGGACAAAAAATTTACGAAACCAACTGCGCCGCCTGCCACGGTAAAAAAGGCGAAGGCCGGGGTACCATGTTCCCGCCTTTATTCCAGTCCGACTATATCAACAAAAAACCGCAAGCCCTGTTGCAAAGCATGACCAAAGGCATCAACGGCCCGATTAAAGTAAACGGCAAATCCTACAACGGCTTCATGCCTGCCACCGCCATCAACGATGCCGATGTCGCCGCCGTTGCCACGTACATCATGAACGCCTTCAATAATGGCGGCGGTACGATTACTGAAGCAGATGTCAAAAAATCTCACGGGAAAAAATAAAACGTCTCTCCCCTAAAGGCCGTCTGAACATTTCAGACGGCCTTTTCGATACGGAACACATTTTTGTTTCCATATTTATGGTTATACAACATCAACAAACATACGCAAAAAACCGTCAAATCAAAAAAAGCATATGCGTTTTGTGTTAAAGTAAACGTTATTTAGCGGCTGTTTTGCGTCCAGGCCGTCTGAAAGGTTTTATGTTATGAACTTTTTCCGCAAGACTGTTTTATTTTTAGTCGTCCTCTCCATATTTGCCGCCTGCGGCTCCTTTATTTCCCAATACGTTTTGGGCATGAACCCGTGCGTATTATGCATCCTGCAACGCTTGTGCGTATTGGCTGTCGGGCTGTTGGCCATTGTTACGGCATTCAGTTCTCAATCTTCCAAATTTGCCCGCTCGCTCTCGGCATTGTTGATTGCCGCTCCGGCCGTTTACGGCGCCGGTGTCGTCGCCTATCAAATTTGGCTGCAAAGCCTGCCACCCGGCACCGCCCCTTCTTGCGGCGCACCTTGGACCTTCCGCCTGCGCGACTGGCCTTTGTTCGATTGGTTTGAACCCATCGTCCGCGGCTTTGGCAACTGCGCCGAGCCGGACTATCTATTCGGCGTCGCCCTGCCGGTATGGAGTATTTTGTATTTCAGCTTCGTGGTATTGCTGCTGTTTTGGGCTTGGTTGAAAACCAGAAAAATCTGATTGGTTTCGATATAAAAAGGCCGTCTGAAATTTCAGACGGCCTTTTGTTCTTTAAACTGTTTAGTCCAGATTCAACACGGCAGAAGTGTAAACGTCTTGTACGTCGTCCAAATCTTCCAATGCGTCAATCAGTTTTTGCATCTTAACCGCATCTTCGCCGCTCAGCTCGGTTTCGTTTTGGGCGCGCATGGTAACGTCGCCGTCAACAGATTTGTAACCTGCGGCTTCCAATGCCGCTTTCACGCCCGCCCAGTCGTTCGGCGCGGTAATCACTTCGATGGAACCGTCGTCGTTGGTGATGACGTCTTCCGCACCAGCTTCCAAAGCCGCTTCCATCAGCGCATCTTCATCAACGCCCGGTTCAAACACCAAATAGCCTTGATGAACGAAGTTGAACGCTACGCAGCCGTCGGTACCCAAGTTACCGCCGTTTTTAGTGAACGCGTGACGCACATCGGCAACGGTACGGGTTTTGTTGTCGGTCAGACAGTCCACCATCAAAGCCGCGCCGCCGATGCCGTAGCCTTCATAACGCAACTCGATGTATTCCACGCCTTCCAGATTGCCCGTACCTTTATCGATGGCACGTTGCACGTTGTCTTTAGGCATATTGTTTTCAGCGGCTTTTTCCAAAGCCAGGCGCAGGCGCGGGTTCGCGCCGGGGTCGCCGCCGCCCATACGGGCAGCAACGGTAATTTCTTTAATCAGACGGGTGAAGATTTTGCCGCGTTTGGCATCTTGTCGGGCTTTTTTGTGTTGGATATTTGCCCACTTACTATGGCCTGCCATGTTGATTCCTTTCGTTTTTTCACGCGTTGAGGCGGAATTTGCTTCATTTGTAAGGCGTGCATTTTATCATAAGTTGCCTTTAGCCAAAATATTCAGACGGCCCAAACATTTGCAAAAATAGGCCGTCTGAAAACAAAAAAACCTTTTTTAAATAAAGAAGCACATTTGCGGCAACCCTTTGTCAGTTTGAGACCTTTGCAAAATTCCTTTTCCCCCGACAGCCGAAATCCAAACATAGGTTTTCGTCTATTTCCGCTCCTAATTACTCCTGATTTTACCCAAATACCCCCTTAATCCTCCCCGGACACCCGATAATCAGGCATCCGGCCGCCTTTTAGGCGGCAGCAGGCGCACTT